>NZ_JAGRRB010000017.1:0-139806 GCF_018223925.1 Klebsiella sp. 10 | reverse complement strand
GCCCTGCTGCCCGCCCTCGGCATGGTGCTGCTGGCCACCACCGCCTGGAGCCTGTCGGCGGTAGACGTCGCCCTGGTGCTGGGGCCCGGCAATCCGCCCACCCTCGCCGTGCTGGCGTGGCAATGGTTAAGCCAGGGCGATGAGCTGCAGCAGGCCAAAGGGGCGCTGGCCAGCCTGCTGCTGATGGCGAGCCTCGGCGGGCTGGCGCTGGTCGCCTGGAGCGGATGGCGGCTACAGCGCCAGTACCAGCCCGATCTGCACGGTGTTCGTCACCCGCATCCTCATGCCCTGCCCGGCCGCCTGCTGGCGGCGCTGCTGCCGCTGAGCGGTCTGCTGGGCGCGCTATTGCTGGCGGGGCTGGCGCGCTCGGCGCCGCCGCAGATGGATGCCCTCGGCAACAGCCTTGGGCTGGCGCTGGCGGCCTGCGCCCTCGGCGCGGCTGTCTGCCTGCTGTGGCTGGCCTGCGGCCCGGCGCGAGGCGATGGCTGGGTCTGGCTACCGCTGGTCCTGCCGGCCCTGCCGCTGGCCGACGGCCAGTACCGGTTGGCGCTGTATGCCTGGCTTGACGGTGACTGGTGGACCGTCCTGTGGGGCCATCTGCTGTGGGTGGTGCCCTGGATGCTGTTTATTTTGCGCCCGGCCTGGCGCCAGCGCGATCCGCGGCTGACGGTTGTCGCCCGCACGCTCGGCTGGGGATCGACGCGTATTTTCTGGTTGCTGACCCTGCCTTCGCTAACTCGCCCACTGCTGACCGCCCTGGCGGTGGGCTTCTCAGTGAGCATCGCGCAGTATCTGCCAACGCTATGGCTGGGGGCTGGCCGAATTCCGACGCTCACCAGCCAGGCGGTGGCGCTCAGCAGCGGCGGCGAGGCGCAGACGCTCGCCGCTCAGGCGCTGTGGCAATTACTGCTGCCGGCGGTATGCTTTACCCTGACGGCTCTGCTGGCCTGGCTGGCAGGCCGCTATCGACGAGGACTTCGCTAGTGCTAACCGTAAACCATCTGACCCTGAGCGTGAGACGCCAGCCGCTGCTGCGGGAGGTCGCCTTTTCGGTAGCCCCGGGGGAGGTGCTGACGCTGATGGGCCCCTCCGGTAGCGGGAAATCAACGCTGTTTGCCTGGATGATTGGCGCCCTGTCCGGCGATTTTCGCGCCCGAGGCGAGCTGTGGCTCAACGAACGGCGTTGCGATACGCTGCCGACAGAGCATCGGCGCATCGGCATTCTGTTTCAGGACCCGTTACTGTTCGACCATTTCAGCGTCGGGCAAAATTTACAGCTGGCGCTGCCGGAGAACGTGCGCGGCGAGGCGCGAAAAACCGCGGTGGAGGAAGCGCTTAGCCGCGCCGGGCTGGCGGGCTTCGCCCCGCGCGATCCGGCCACGCTCTCCGGCGGGCAGCGGGCGCGGGTGAGCCTGCTGCGCGCCCTGCTGGCGCGCCCCGAGGCGCTGCTGCTTGATGAGCCCTTCAGCCGCCTGGATGCCAGCCTGCGCGCCGGGTTCCGCCGCTGGGTCTTTGAAGAACTGGCCCGCCAGGCCATTCCGGCGATCCTGGTGACCCACGATCGCGAGGACTGCCCGCCGACGGGGCGCTGCCTGGCGATGGAGCGCTGGCAATGAAGGACAATAGCGTGCAAACCTGCGTTACCGCAAAGAAATCGGCGCCTGGCGAGTGGAGAATACGCCCTCCACTTTTTACCGTCGGGCATTTCGATGAAACGTGTTTCTCAATTGACCGCACTCGCCCTGCTCATGGGGCTTGCTGCTTCCACTACCTGCGCCGCTGAAACCATGCCAGCGCTCACTCTCTCCCACCTGCAACAGCAGCACGGCGTGGCCATCGACACCCGGCTGAGCGCTTATTACAACGGCTGGCCGCAGCGCGCCAACGGCCCGGAAGGCCATGAGCCACAGGCCCTCAATCTTTCCGCCCGCTGGCTCGGCGCCATGAGCGACGATCAGCTCCGCGCCTGGGCTAAGCAGCACCAGCTCCAGTCCGATACCCCCATCGCGCTGTACGGCAGCCCGGAGGATAACGTCAGCGTCGCGGCGCGGCTGAAACAAACGGGTTTCACCCGGCTCAGCACCCTGAGCGATGCGCTGAGCCAGACCGACCGTCTGCAAAAGCTGCCGCACTTTGAACAGCTGGTCTACCCCCAGTGGCTGCACGACCTACAGCAAGGGAAAGCGGTCGCCGCCGCCCCGGCAGGCGACTGGAAAGTGTTTGAAGCCGCCTGGGGAGCGCCGAAGCTCTATCTGCTGAGCCATATCCCTGGCGCGGGCTATATCGATACCAATGAGGTGGAGAGCGAACCGCTGTGGAATAAAGTGTCCGACGCGCAGCTGAAGGCGATGCTGGCGAAGCACGGCATCCGGCATGACACCACGGTGATCCTCTATGGTCGCGACGTCTACGCCGCAGCGCGGGTGGCGCAGATCATGCTGTACACCGGGGTCAAAGACGTGCGCCTGCTTGACGGCGGCTGGCAGACCTGGTCCGACGCCGGGCTGCCGGTAGAGCGCGGCATGCCGCCGGCGCAGCAGCCGGCGCCTGATTTCGGCGCGCCGATCCCCGGCCAGCCGCAGCTGATGCTGGATACCGAACAAGCCCGCGGGCTGCTGCATCGTCAGGACGCCTCGCTGGTCAGCGTCCGCTCGTGGCCGGAGTTTATCGGCACCACCAGCGGCTACAGCTATATCAAGCCGAAGGGCGACATCGCTGGCGCCCGCTGGGGCCACGCCGGGAGCGACTCCACGCACATGGAGGATTTCCATAACCCGGACGGCACCATGCGCAGCGCCGACGATATCGCTGCCCTGTGGCGCCAGTGGAACATTCTGCCGAGCCAGCAAGTGGCGTTTTATTGCGGGACCGGCTGGCGGGCCTCGGAAACCTTTATGTATGCCCGCGCCATGGGCTGGCCGCACGTCGCGGTGTACGACGGCGGCTGGTACGAATGGAGCAGCAACCCGCACAATCCGGTGGCCCGCGGAGAGCGCGGCCCGGAAAGCAGTCAGTAACTCGCCCCGCCTCAGCGCGTCGCCCTTTGTCGGCGACGCGCGATACCCCGTTTACGCTGTGGTCGTTACCCGCTTTAAGGTCTGGTAGCCACTGCAGATGCGCGTCGCCGTCGTCAGCCAGCACAGCGCGCCAAACAGCCACGCCAGCCAGGCGAAATGCGCCGGAAACAGGCAGCCGAGGACAAACAACAGGATGGTCTCCGACCCCTCCGTCAGTCCCCCGAGATAGTACAGCGATTTATGGGCGTAGCCGGGATTGGCGATCTGGTGCCTGGCCGCCAGGGCGGCAAAAGCGAGAAAGCTGCTGCCGGTGCCGATAAAGGCAAACAGCAGCCAGCCGCCCGCCAGGGCATTGTTCAGCGGATCCGCCAGAATAAAGCCGAACGGCACCAGGGCGTAAAAGAGAAAATCCAGCGCAATATCGAGAAAGCCGCCCGCGTCCGTGAGCCCGCGCCGCCGCGCCAGAGCGCCGTCCAGGCCATCCAGCAGGCGGTTAAGGAGAATGGCCGCCAGCGCCGCGCCATACCACCCCAGCGCCAGAAAGGGCAGAGCCAGCACGCCGATGGCAAAACCGACCAGCGTCAGCCCGTCCGGTGAGATGCCGGGGCGGTCAAGGGCGCCGGCGACAGCGTTTAGCAGGGGTTTAAGGCGCGGATGCAGGTGGCTATCAAGCACGAAGGTCTCCAGCAGGGTTGGCGGTTGTCAGTTACGGTCTATGGCGGTGATAATAGGCCATATTCGTCTTATTAACCTTGATGCTTATGCTAAAAATGATTGATGTTGTCGCCGCCATTATTGAACAGGATGGCCAGATTCTGCTGGCGCAGCGTCCGCCCCACGCCGACCAGCCGGGGATGTGGGAGTTCGCCGGCGGCAAAGTGGAGCCGGGTGAAAGCCAGCCGCAGGCGCTGGCCCGCGAACTGCAGGAGGAGATGGGCATCATCGCCCGCCCGGCTTGCTATATCGCTAGCCATCAGCGGGAGGTCTCCGGCCGCCGGATCCATCTGCACGCCTGGTGGGTGCCGCACTTTCAGGGCACGCCGCTGGCCCACTATCACACTCAGCTGCGCTGGTGCCTTCCCACAGAAGCGCTGGCCCTCGATCTCGCCCCGGCCGATATTCCTCTGCTGCACGCCTTTATCGCCCAGCGCCCCACCCTTTCCGTCCGCTGATCCGCCCGCCGCCTCGTCATCGCTTTTAGTTATGACGAGCGGGCAATTATAAATTTTGTTGTCGGCTCAATTTTTCCTTGCTTGCCTAAGGATTAGCGGTGTTATAGTCGGAAAATCGGTTTTTTCAAGGACCGAATCATAATAAATACATGCAACCACAACCATAAGGGGAACTGATATCTATGGATCAGACGTGCACTCTGGAAGGCTTTCTCACCCGCGTTCAACAGCGCGATCCTCATCAAACCGAATTTGCTCAAGCCGTCCGGGAGGTGATGACCACCCTGTGGCCTTTCCTTGAGGAAAATCCGCGCTATCGTCAGCTTGCTTTGCTGGAACGTCTGGTGGAACCGGAGCGCGTGATCCAGTTCCGCGTGGTGTGGGTGGACGACCGCAATCAGGTCCAGGTCAACCGCGCGTGGCGCGTGCAGTTCAACTCGGCCATCGGCCCGTATAAAGGCGGGATGCGTTTTCACCCGTCGGTTAACCTGTCGATTCTCAAATTCCTTGGCTTCGAGCAGACCTTCAAAAACGCCCTGACCACTCTGCCGATGGGCGGCGGGAAAGGCGGCAGCGATTTCGATCCTAAAGGCAAGAGCGATGGCGAAGTGATGCGTTTCTGCCAGGCGCTGATGACCGAACTCTATCGCCACCTTGGCCCGGATACCGACGTACCGGCGGGCGATATCGGCGTCGGCGGTCGCGAAGTCGGCTTTATGGCCGGAATGATGCGCAAGCTCTCCAACAACAGCGCCTGCGTCTTCACCGGTAAAGGACTCTCCTTTGGCGGCAGCTTGATCCGTCCGGAAGCCACTGGTTACGGCCTGATCTACTTCACCGAAGCGATGCTCAAACGTCACGGCCTCGGCTTCGAAGGCGCTCGCGTGGCGGTTTCCGGCTCCGGCAACGTCGCGCAATACGCCATTGAGAAAGCGATGGAGCTTGGCGCGCGGGTGGTGACGGCCTCCGACTCCAACGGCACCGTCGTTGACGAAGCGGGCTTCACCAAAGAAAAACTGGCCCGCCTGATCGACATTAAAGAGCGTGCCCACGGCCGCGTGGCCGATTACGCCCGCGAATTTGGCCTCACCTATCTTGAAGGCCAGCAGCCGTGGTCAGTGCCGGTGGATATTGCCCTGCCTTGCGCGACCCAGAACGAACTGGACGTCGATGCCGCCCGCCAGCTGATTGCCAATGGCGTCAAGGCCGTGGCGGAAGGCGCCAACATGCCGACCACCATCGCCGCAACCGACCTGTTCCTGGAAGCTGGCGTGCTGTTTGCCCCGGGCAAAGCGGCCAACGCCGGCGGCGTGGCGACTTCCGGTCTGGAGATGGCGCAGAACGCCGCGCGCATGGGCTGGAAAGCGGAAAAAGTGGATGCCCGCCTGCATCACATCATGCTGGATATCCACCACGCTTGCGTGCAGTACGGCGGCGAAGCGAAGCAGACCAACTACGTGCGCGGCGCGAATATCGCCGGTTTCGTGAAGGTTGCGGATGCTATGCTGGCCCAGGGCGTGATTTAACCTCCCCTAACTCCATCCCGGCGGCAGCCCGCCGGGATGCGTCTCACGACGTCATCGTGATCACAACTTTCCCCAGATGCTGACCACTGTCCAGACAGGCATGGGCCTCGGCAATCTCCGCCATCGGGTAGCTGGCGTAGATCAGCGGCTTGCATTTTCCTGCCTCTAGCAGCGGCCAAACGTGGCGGCGCAGCGCCTCGGCAATCTGCTGTTTCTCCGCCGCCGTCCGGCCGCGCATGGTCGAGCCGGTGACGGTGGCTCGCTTGAGCATCAGAGTCTGAATATCAACCTCATGAGCGATTCGCCCGCCCATAAAGCCGATGATGACCAGTCGTCCATCCTTTTTCAGTAGCCCAAGGTTGCGGTTAAAGTAAGGGCCGCCAACAATATCCAGAATGACGTCCACCCCTTCATCGTTGGTCAGCTGGCCGATTTTCTCGGCAAAATCATCGGTTTTGTAGTTAATCGCCGTAGCATAGGGACGTAGCGCAGCAATTTTTTCGTCCTGGCCGACGGTGGCATAGACGGTCATCCCCAGCGCGTGGCACAGCAGGACCGCGGTGGTGCCAATCCCGCTGGCGCCGCCGTGGACCAGAATGCTTTCGCCAGGCTGCAGCTTACCCAGCTGGAAGACGTTCGCCCAGACGGTGAAGAAGGTTTCCGGAATGGCGGCCGCTTCGCTAAAGCTGAGGCCCGCCGGGATCGGCAACGTCTGGCCTGCCGGCACGGCGCAGTATTCGGCATAGCCGCCGCCGTTGGTCAGCGCGCAAACGCGATCGCCGGGCGTAAACGCTGTGACCTGCGCGCCGACCTTAAGAACCACGCCCGCCACCTCGAGGCCGGGCACGGGGGTGACGCCCTCAGGCATGGGATACAGACCCTGGCGCTGCAGAATATCCGGCCGGTTGACGCCCGCCGCCTTCACCTCAATGAGCACCTCATGCTCCCCGATGGTGGGAATCTCCCCTTCGCGGATCTGCAATACCTCCGGGCCGCCCGGTTGGCTGATAGCAATATATTTCACGGGTCCTCCTTATCGCCTGTGAGAGAAATGGGGCATCGGCATCAGGAAAAGCGCAGCGGGCATCCCCTGCTCAGGGGCCCCGCGTCCAGGCTCTTCCCGGCTGTTTAGTGTAGACCATTGGCCTGACTGGCGGAGAAGCGGTGGCCGCGGGGTAACGCATCCTCGCGACCACCGGCGGGTTACTGCGGCGGCGGCGCGGTATCGTCTGCCGCTTTTTTGCCTTTCGGCTTCCCTTTACCTTTGCTGAACGACTTCTTCGCCCCGCCCGGCGCCACCAGGCCGCGGAACTGACGCACCGGCGTGCTGCGCGCCTGATCGATCAGTTGATACAGCGTCCCCACCAGCGGCTGCATAAAGTCCTGATAGCGGCACTGTTTCTCGCTGATCTGCGTCAACACCGACTCCCAGTGGGCGGTCATGTCCGGTCGCCCGGCCATCTCCGGCAGGGAATGAATGAGCGCCCTGCCGGCCTCCGAAGAGTGGATATAGCGCCCCTTTTTGCTCAGGAAACCACGCTTGAAGAGCAGCTCGATAATCCCTGCGCGGGTCGCTTCCGTGCCGAGGCCGTCGGTGGCGCGGAGGATCTTCTTCAGATCTTTATCCTGTACGAAGCGGGCAATCCCGGTCATCGCCGACAGCAGCGTGGCGTCGGTAAAGTGGCGCGGCGGCTGGGTCTGACGCTCCACCACCTCACCCCTCTCGCACAGCAGTTCATCGCCTTTGGCCACCACCGGCAGCGGCGTGCCGTCGTTCTCTTCATCACGCTCTTTGCTGCCAAGCAGCGTCCGCCAGCCCGCCTCGGCCAGAAAACGCGCCTTGGCGACAAACTTGCCGTTGGCGATCTCAAGATCAATCTGGCATTTGCGGAACACTGCGTCAGGGCAGAACTGCATCAGATACTGGCGGGCGATCAGGGTGTACACCTTCGCTTCGTTATCGGTGAGCTTCACCTGGCTGCTGCGGGCGGTTGGGATAATCGCATGGTGCGCGTCGACCTTTTTATCATCCCAGCAGCGGTTGCGGATCTCCGGATCCACTACCGGCTGCGGCAGCAGGTCCGCCGCATGGACGGCAATCGCATTCAACACCGCATGGCGGCCAGCGAAGTGCTCTTCCGGCAGATAGCGGCTGTCCGAACGCGGATAGGTGATGAGTTTGTGGGTTTCGTACAGCTTCTGGCAGATATCCAGCACGTTCTGCGCGCTGAAGCCGAAACGTTTGGCCGCCTCAATCTGCAGCGCCGACAGCGAGAACGGCAGCGGCGCGGGTTCGGAATCGCGCTTATCGTTATAGCCGGTCACGATTGCCGGCTGGCCTTCGATGCGCTTAACCACATGCTCGGCCAGCGGACGATGCAGCAGGCGCCCTTCTTCATCCTGGTAAGGTTCGCAGGCTTCGCTCGGCACCCAGGTGGCGACAAAACGCTCCTCCTGCGGCGTGACGATATGCGCCTTCACGTCGAAGAAATCTTTGGCGACGAAATTTTCAATCTCTTCATCGCGACGGACCACCAGGCCAAGTACCGGGGTCTGCACCCGCCCCACCGAGAGCACCCCCTGATAGCCGGCGTTGCGCCCCAGCAGGGTGTAGGCGCGGGTCATATTGATGCCGTACAGCCAGTCGGCGCGGGCCCGCGCCAGCGCCGACACGCAGAGCGGCACGAACTCGCTGTTGGCGCGCAGACGGTTGATCGCCCGCTCCACCGCCTGCGGGTTGAGATCGTTAATCAGACAGCGCTGCACCTGCTGACGCTTCTCTGGCGCCAGCTGCAGGTAGTCGAGTACTTCGTCCACCAGCAGCTGCCCTTCTCTGTCCGGGTCGCCGGCGTGGATAACCTCCTCGGCGTCGCCGAGCAGGCGCTTGATGACATTCAGCTGTTTGGTGACCGAGGGCTTTGGCTGCAGCTGCCATTTCTCCGGCACAATCGGCAGATCGTTGAGATTCCACCGGGCATAGCGGCTGTCGTAGATGTCCGGCTGCGCCTGCTCCAGCAGGTGGCCGATACACCAGGTGACCACCTGCCCGTTGCCGCACTCAATATAGCCATCGCCTTTGCGGTGCGGTTTAGGCAACACATCGGCGATAGCCCGACCGAGACTCGGTTTTTCTGCAATAAACAACCGCATCGAATCAACGGATCTCGATCATGGGTCGCCCGCCGCGGGCGGTCACCAGCTCGCCGATGGCGGCCAGCTTAATGCCGAACTCCGCCGCGGCGGCCTGAACTTCCGCCTCCGCCTCCGGGGTCACCGCCAGCAGCAGACCGCCGGAGGTCTGCGGATCGCACAGCAGATCCCGCCACTCCGTCGGCATCTCGCCCATGAGATGGCCGTAGCTGGCAAAGTTGCGCCCGGTGCCGCCCGGCACCGCGCCGGCGGCGATATAGTCCTCCACCCCCGGCAGTTTTGGGATATCGGCATAGCGCAGCTGCGCCTGCACGCCGGCCCCGCGGCACACCTCGCTGAGGTGGCCGAGCAGGCCAAAGCCGGTGACGTCGGTCATCGCCTTCACCCCGTCGATGGCGGCAAACGCGGCGCCGGCGAGGTTCATCTGGCACATGGTCTCCGTCGCTAACCCTTGATGCTCTGGCTTGAGCAGCGATTTTTTCTCTGCAGTGGTCAGTACGCCGATCCCCAACGGTTTGGTGAGATACAGTTTGCAACCCGCCTGGGCGGTGCTGTTTTTCTTGATGCGCTCGGTGGGCACCACGCCGGTGACCGCCAGACCGAAGATCGGCTCCGGGGCGTCAATGGAGTGGCCGCCCGCCAGCGCGATCCCCGCCTGCTGGCAGGCAAAGCGCCCGCCCTCCACCACTTCGCGGGCGATTTCCGGCGCCAGGGTGTTGATCGGCCAGCCGAGGATGGCAATCGCCATAATCGGTTTCCCGCCCATAGCGAAAATATCGCTGATGGCGTTGGTGGCGGCGATGCGGCCAAAGTCGAACGGGTTATCGACAATCGGCATAAAGAAATCGGTGGTGCTGACGATCGAGGTGCCATTACCGAGATCGTAAACGGCGGCATCATCGCTGGTTTCGTTGCCGACAAGCAGGTTTGGGTCGACAAACTTCGCCTGCTCGCTATGCAGGATAGTTTCCAGCACTTTCGGGGAAATTTTACAACCACAACCGGCTCCGTGGCTGTATTGCGTTAAACGAATGGCTTGCTCGCTCATGGACATCTCCTGTCATTGCAATCCCGCTATGTTAGCGCCCAAACGCCAGGGTGGTAAGTACGACAGTCTGAAATCGCGTATGGTTGCTCATTAAGCAGACAAAAAGCCGTTTTTGCGAGACGCGACAATTTTTTCCCGACCATTTTCACTTTTACTTAAAGATGACAGAAATGTGACAGCACAGGACTGTCTTCTCTGGAATGATTATGACGTAAGGAAATTCTAATGAAAAAGCGTGTTCTTGCCCTTTGCCTGGCCAGTTTCTTCTCCGTTAACGCCTTTGCTCTGGTTCCCCCCGGGAACGATGTCACCACCAAGCCCGATCTCTACTATCTGACCAATGCCCAGGCCATCGACAGCCTGGCGCTGTTGCCACCACCGCCGGCGGTGGGCAGTATCGCATTTTTAAACGATCAGGCGATGTATGAGCAAGGACGTCTGCTGCGCAATACCGAGCGCGGGAAGCTGGCGGCAGAGGATGCCAACCTCAGCGCGGGCGGCGTGGCCAACGCCTTCTCCAGCGCCTTTGGTTCGCCGATCACCGAGAAAGACGCGCCGCAGCTTCACAAACTGCTGACCAATATGATTGAAGACGCCGGCGACCTGGCGACCCGCAGCGCGAAAGAGAAATACATGCGCATTCGCCCGTTTGCGTTCTATGGCGTCTCCACCTGCAACACCACCGAACAGGACAAGCTGGCGAAAAACGGCTCTTACCCGTCCGGGCATACCTCTATCGGCTGGGCCACCGCCCTGGTGCTGGCGGAGATCAACCCGCAGCGGCAAAACGAAATTTTGAAGCGCGGCTATGAGCTCGGCGAGAGCCGGGTGATCTGCGGCTATCACTGGCAGAGCGATGTCGATGCGGCGCGCATTGTCGGCTCCGCGGTGGTCGCTACGCTGCACACCAACCCGGCCTTCCAGCAGCAGTTGCAGAAAGCCAAAGATGAATTCGCGAAAAGGCAGAAGTAACGTCATCGCCGTTGCATTCCCGGATGCGGCGCCTGGCGCGCCTTGTCCGGGCTACAAAAACCGCGATTGATTCGAATGGTAGGGGTTGTAGGCCGAGTCAGGCGCGAGCCGCCACCCGGCATAGATGCGGCTCCGAGCCTGCTGCCATCGCCCGGCGGCGCTGCGCTTGCGCGGCCAGCCGGACGGTTCCCTCTCCCTCCGGGAGAGGGCCAGGGTGAGGGGAAGCACTGCAATGTGGTTGTTTATGTTATCTGTGGCTTCAGCGTAGTTTGCACTCCCGGTTAATCGTCTGCGTTATGTCACTCATGGCGCCGGGAGCGCACAGGGGGCGGCCAGTCGCCGCCGCCCCCTGTACCCCCGGGCTCCGGCCAGCAAAATCGCCGCTGCGCGGTCCCTTCGACTTATCCCTGCAGGCTTCGGGTCGGGCCGAGGCAGCATCTCTGCAAAACACGGCCCTCAGCCCGCATCCATGCGGGCTGCCCCGGCCTGCCGGGAACGTCTCAGCGATGTTGAGGCCGTCAGCACCGGCAGTTTCAGCAAGAAAAGTGAATAAATTAACGACAGGTCGTACGAACGTAGGCCGGGTAAGGCGCAGCCGCCACCCGGCACAAAATCAGCTCTGTGCCCGCTGTCCTTGCCCGGCGGCGCTGCGCTTGCGCGGGCCTACAGACAATCAGAGCCGGATGCGTTGGCCGGGTAAGGCGCCAGCCGTCACCCGGCATAATAAGCACCGACTCAGAATCGCGTCACAAACGGCGCGGTATCCGGCAGGGCAATGGTGGTTGAGGCTTTTAGCTGCGGCGTCCCCAGATAGAGGAAGCCGACGATTTTATCCTGTTCGCGGCACTCGAAGCCGGCCCGCACCACCGGACTCTCGGTCAATGCTCCGCTGCGCCAGATACCGTTGAATCCCTGAGCCAGGGCCGCCATCTGCATCGCCATCACCGCGCAGCCAGCGGACATCTCCTGCTCCCAGCGCGGCACCTTAGGGTGGTCTTCACAGCGCGCGACCACGGTAATAATCAGCGGCGCGCGGAACGGCGCATTGCGGGCTTTCTCTATTCCCTTCTCATCCTGGCCGGCCTCTCTGGCCCCTTTTTCCAGCAACTGGCTGAAGCGCTCGCGGCCGTCATCGGCGATAATAAAGAAGCGCCACGGCTGCAGGGTGCCATGATCCGGGGCGCGCAGCCCGGCGCGCAGAATGTTTTCCAGCTGTTCGCCCGCCGGGGCAGGTTCCGCCAGGCGGGAAGCGCTGCGGCGATTAAGCAGTAGATCGAGAGCATCCATCTGTATAACTCCTGTGATGTCATTTTTCATAAAATTAACATGCACAAGGATTTTGTTACAGCGCGGTCGGTGATTCCTGCTGACAACCGACGGCTCACTCTTTAGGATAGCCAGACGCGGCGGCCCCTGCGGCCTGCCCTTTTTAGATAACGTTAGGGAGAAGACATGCGAACCCTTTGGCGACTGATTGCCAGCTTTTTTAAATGGACGTGGCGGATACTCAACTTTATTCGCAAACTGGCCCTCAATGCGATCTTCCTGGTGCTGGTGCTGGTGTGTATCGGCATCTGGAGCCAGTTCAGCAGCACCACCAGCGAACATGCCGCGCGCGGCGCGCTGTTGCTGGATATTACCGGTGTGGTGGTGGATAAACCATCCGCCAGCAGCAAGCTCGGCGTGATTGGCCGCCAGCTGTTTGGCGCCAGCTCGGACCGTCTGCAGGAGAATTCCCTGTTCGATATCGTGCAGACCATTCGCCAGGCGAAGGATGACCGCAATATCACCGGTATTGTGCTGGATTTGAAAAACTTCGTCGGCGGCGACCAGCCATCCATGCAGTACATCGGCAAAGCGCTGCGCGAATTCCGCGATAGCGGCAAACCGGTGTATGCCGTCGGCAGCAGCTACAGCCAGGGCCAGTACTACCTGGCGAGCTTCGCCAACAAAATCTGGCTCTCGCCGCAGGGCGAGGTAGACCTGCACGGCTTCGCTACCAACGGGCTATATTACAAATCGCTGCTGGATAAGCTGAAGGTCTCCACCCATGTCTTCCGCGTCGGCACCTATAAATCCGCCGTCGAGCCATTCATCCGCGATGATATGTCCCCTGCCGCCCGCGAAGCGGATAGCCGCTGGATTGGCGAACTGTGGCAGAACTACCTCAACACCATTGCCGCCAACCGCCAGATCACCGCCCAGCAGCTCTTCCCGGGCGCCCTGGGCATTATCGATGGCCTGCGTAAGGTGGGCGGCGATACGGCGAAATATGCGCTGGACAATAAGCTGGTGGATGAGCTGGCGACCTCCACGGAAGTGGAAAAGGCGCTGACCAAACAGTTTGGCTGGAGCAAAGCGGATAACAATTACCGGGCGATCAGCTATTACGACTACAACGTGAAGACGCCGTCTGACCAGGGTTCCGCCATCGCGGTAATCTTCGCCAACGGCGCCATCATGGACGGTGAAGAGACCCCGGGCAACGTCGGCGGCGACACCACCGCAGCGCAAATTCGCGATGCGCGCCTCGATCCGAAAATTAAGGCCATCGTTCTGCGCGTAAACAGCCCGGGCGGCAGCGTAACCGCTTCGGAAATCATTCGTGAAGAGCTGGCGGCAGCCAAAGCCGCCGGTAAACCGGTAGTGGTCTCGATGGGCGGCATGGCGGCGTCCGGCGGCTACTGGATCTCCACCCCAGCGGATTACATCGTGGCGAACCCAAGCACCCTCACCGGCTCCATTGGCATCTTTGGGGTGATCAACACCGTGGAAAATACCCTCGGGTCGATTGGCGTCCACACCGACGGCGTCGCCACGTCGCCGCTGGCGGATGTCTCCAGCACCAAAGCGCTGCCGCCGGAAGTGCAGCAGCTGATGCAGTTGAGCATTGAGAATGGCTATCAGCGCTTTATCACCCTGGTGGCTAACGCCCGTAAGAGCACGCCGGAGAAAATCGACCAGATCGCCCAGGGCCACGTCTGGACCGGGGAAGATGCCAAAGCCAACGGCCTGGTCGACAGCCTCGGCGACTTCGACGACGCGGTGGCCAAAGCCGCCGAGCTGGCGAAGCTGAAAACCTGGCACCTCAACTACTATCAGGAAGAGCCGACCTTCTTCTCGATGGTGCTGGACAGCCTGACCGGCTCGGTACGCGCCTCGCTGCCGGCGGCCATTCAGGCCTGGCTGCCTGCGCCGGTCGCCGCGGCGGCCGAGACGGTGAAAGCGGAGAGCGACAAGCTGGCGGCGTTTAACGACCCGCAGAATCGCTATGCCTTCTGCCTGACCTGCGCTAACATCCGTTAATACGCAGCGGCTGCCCCGTCTCCCGGGGCAGCCTTTTTCCCTCTCCTGCCAACACTGCCACAAAGCCCGCGACCGACGCTGTATTTTTTCCTGCGTCTCTTTATACTGCGCCTGTCTACGACCAACCTAAGCGATGCTATGCAAAAAAAATCGATTTACGTTGCCTACACCGGTGGGACCATCGGTATGCAGCGCTCTGAACACGGCTATGTACCCGTTTCCGGCCATCTGCAGCGTCAGCTGGCGCTGATGCCGGAGTTCCATCGTCCGGAGATGCCGGACTTCACGATCCATGAATACCATCCGCTGATGGATTCATCCGATATGACCCCCGAGGACTGGCAGCACATCGCCGACGATATCCGCAGCCATTATGAGGAGTATGATGGCTTTGTGATCCTCCACGGAACCGACACCATGGCGTTTACCGCCTCGGCGCTGTCGTTCATGCTGGAAAACCTTGGTAAGCCGGTCATTGTGACAGGGTCACAAATCCCGCTGGCCGAGCTGCGTTCCGATGGTCAGATTAACCTGCTCAACGCCCTGTACGTCGCCGCCAACTATCCGATTAACGAAGTGGCGCTGTTCTTCAACAATCGACTGTTCCGCGGCAACCGCACCACCAAAGCCCATGCCGACGGCTTCGACGCTTTCGCCTCGCCAAATCTTGCCCCGCTGCTGGAGGCCGGGATCCATATTCGCCGTCTCGGTACTCCGCCGGCGCCGCAGGGTAGCGGAGAGCTTATCGTGCACCCCATCACTCCGCAGCCGATTGGCGTGGTGACGATTTACCCCGGCATCTCCGCCGACGTGGTGCGTAATTTTCTGCGCCAACCGGTGAAAGCGCTGATCCTCCGCTCCTATGGCGTCGGCAATGCCCCACAGAATGGCGAGTTTATTCAGGTGCTGGCGGAAGCCAGCCAGCGCGGTATTGTGGTGGTCAATCTGACGCAGTGCATGTCCGGAAAGGTGAACATGGGCGGCTATGCCACCGGCAACGCCCTCGCTCAGGCGGGGGTCATCAGTGGTTTCGATATGACAGTGGAAGCGACGCTGACCAAGCTACACTATCTGCTTAGCCAGCAGCTGGACGTTGACGCCATTCGCGCGGCGATGCAGCAAAATCTGCGTGGCGAACTCACCCCCGACGAGGCTTAAGGAGGACGTATGGCACATCGAGCGCTGTTACTGGTTGATTTGCAGAACGACTTTTGTGCCGGCGGCGCGCTGGCGGTTCCTGAAGGCGACAGTACCGTCGAGGTAGCCAATGCGCTTATCGACTGGAGCCTGGCGCGCGGCGAGCCCATCGTCGCCAGCCAGGACTGGCATCCGGCGGATCACGGCAGTTTCGCCAGCCAGCACCAGGTGGAACCCTACACCGAGGGCGAGCTGGACGGCCTGGCGCAAACTTTCTGGCCGGATCACTGCGTGCAGCACAGCGAAGGCGCGGCGCTGCATCCGCTGCTCAAGCAGCAGGCGATCGCCGCTGTGTTCCACAAAGGGCAAAACCGGATCATCGACAGCTATAGCGCTTTCTTTGACAACGGTCACCGGCAGAAAACCGAACTGGACAGCTGGCTGCGTGGTCAGGGGATCGTGGAGCTGACCGTTCTCGGCCTCGCCACCGATTACTGCGTTAAGTTCACCGTGCTGGATGCCCTGGCGCTGGGCTACGCGGTCAACGTCATCACCGACGGCTGTCGCGGCGTAAATCTGCAGCCGCAGGACAGCAGCCAGGCGTTTATGGAGATGGCCGCCGCGGGCGCCACGCTCTATACCCTCGACGACTGGCGGGAAACTCAGGCCTGATCCCTCCCCCCCGGCGCCCTCGCGCCGGGTCTTCTTCTGCCGCCTCGCTATTGTCCATAAATTGAACTCTCTCGCAGTTTCAACAGGTTATTGCTGCTAGTCTGGCAAGGCTGTTTTTTCGCCACGCCATTTCCGTGGCGTGGTTATTTTTATGTCAAAGAGGAACCACTATGAAACGTTTGCCCTTGCTGGCAGCCTTGCCCTTGCTTTGCGCTTCCGCGCTCTCTGCCCAACCGCTGATGTCCGTCGGCTATTTTAACGGCGGCGGCGACGTCACCGCCGGGCCGGGCGGTGATATCGATAAGCTGGACGTCCGGCAGATCACCCATCTCAACTACTCGTTTGGCCTTATCTATAACGATGAAAAAGACGAGACCAATGCGGCCCTGAAGGATCCTGCTCATCTGCACGAGATCTGGCTGTCGCCGAAGGTGCAGGCGGATCTGCAAAAGCTCCCCGCCCTGCGTAAACAGAATCCGGACCTCAAAGTCCTGCTGTCGGTCGGCGGCTGGGGCGCGCGTGGTTTCTCCGGCGCGGCGGCGACCGCAGAAAGTCGCGCCGTCTTTATTCGTTCCGCGCAGAAAATCATCCAGCAATATGGTCTGGACGGCATTGACCTCGACTGGGAGTTTCCGGTCAACGGCGCCTGGGGACTGGTGGCCAGCCAGCCGGCTGACCGCGACAACTTCACTGCCCTGCTGAAATCGCTGCGTGAGGCAGTCGGTGAGCAAAAGCTGGTGACTATCGCCGTGGGCGCCAATGCCGAGAGCCCGAAAAGCTGGGTGGACGTCAAAGCGGTGGCCCCGGTGCTGAACTACATCAACCTGATGACCTACGACATGGCCTACGGCACGCAGTACTTCAACTCGAATCTGTATGACTCCAGCCACTGGCCGACGGTCGCCGCAGCGGATAAATACAGCGCCGATTTTGTGGTCAACAATTACCTGGCCGCCGGGCTTAAACCCAGCCAGATGAACCTCGGGATTGGTTTTTATGGCCGGGTACCGAAACGGGCGGTCGAGCCGGGGATTGACTGGACGAAAGCGGATGCGCAAAACAATCCGGTCACCCAGCCCTATTTTGGGCCACAACAGATCGCGCTGTTTGCCTCGCTGGGCTATGACCTGAGCAAAGACACCTACGTGAAATACAATGATATCGTGGGCAAACTGCTCAACGATCCGCAAAAGCGTTTTACCGAGCACTGGGACGATGAGGCGAAGGTTCCGTGGCTGTCGGTGCAGTCCGCGGAGGGCAAGCCGCTGTTCGCCCTCTCCTATGAGAACCCGCGCTCGGTAGCCATTAAGGCGGACTATATCAAGGCGAAGGGCCTCGCCGGGGCCATGTTCTGGGAATATGGCGCCGATGACCAGAATCAGCTGGCCCGTCAGCTGGCGGAATCGCTGGGGATCAAACACTAATCATGGCTGTTCCGCCGCATCGTCGACACCAGGAGGCGTGACGCAGGCAGCATCGCCTGCAATGCAGGTATATCGCGCCGCCCGGGATAGGTTATGATGCCTGTTATCCGCTGCGCCAGGGGTTGGCGCAGCTTAACCGTTTGACAGGAGGCAGGGGGCCATGGCCTATATCCCCAAAAATTACGCACGTCTGGAAGTGGGTTACCGCGAAAAGGCGCTCAAGCTTTTTCCCTGGGTGTGCGGACGCTGCTCACGGGAGTTTGTCTACTCCAATCTGCGCGAGCTGACGGTGCACCACATCGATCACGACCACTCCAATAACCCGGAAGATGGCAGCAACTGGGAGATGTTGTGCCTGTACTGTCACGATCACGAACATTCCAAGTACACCGAAGCCGATCAGTATGGCTCCACGGTGGTGGCAGGAGAAGATGCGCAAAAGAGCGTCGGCGAGGCCACCTACAACCCGTTTGCCGATCTGAAAGCGATGATGAACAAAAAGTAAGCGAAGCGGCTGACCGCCGGACGCGGTCATTCGACATGACGCCATCCGGCGCGCGGTTACCCGACGCCGGAACGTCTCACCGCCGGCCGGCGGTTTATTGCAGTTTAACGGTGGCGATCGGCTTCGGCACGATGCCAAAATCCTCTTTCAGCTGCTGTTTGCTCTTCATTACCATCTGCCCGCTGGTGTCGATGGTCATGTGCTGGGCGTCGGTGTTATACCGGGCCTGCCAGAGCATCACCAGCTGCAGGCTATTTTCCTTCTGCTCCGGCGTCAGCGCGACGCCATCCGGCCATTTTCCCAGCTCTACCGCCGTCGCCAGACGCTGATACACTTCCGGCGTCATACTGTCGATAATTTGCTCAATATCCATCTTCCGCTCACCTCCGCCTGGAATAATTTGCTGAATCGTTTCTTCAACCCTTGATTTGCTCGCCATTTTGCTCATCGGTGAAGCTCAGCGATGCCGAGTTGACACAATAGCGCTCGCCGGTCGGCTGCGGACCATCCGGAAACACGTGGCCGAGATGGGCATCACAGTTTCCGCAACGGATCTCAATGCGCTGCATGCCGTGCGAATTGTCGGTCAGATAGCGAATGGCCTCCGCGCTTACCGGCTCGTAGAAGCTCGGCCAGCCGCAGCCGGAGTCGTATTTAGTCTGGGAGTTAAACAGCGGCGCATCGCACACCAGGCAGTGGTACACGCCATTTTTCTTGTTGTGCAACAGCCGTCCGGTGAAAGGCGGTTCGGTGCCATGATGCTGCGTCACGTAAAACTGCATTTCGCTCAAGCCATTTTTCAGCTCTTCCGGGGTGGGTTTATTCGCCATGGGCTTACATCTCGCTTTGCAATGGACTACTTTCGCTCCAATTCTAACAAAACATTAACAATGAAGCGTACACTTTTGTTCTAAACTTATCCGGTGCCCACAGGCAGCCAGATAATTGTGACTTAAATCACGTTTTTATCTTAAATGCCCTTTAAAATTCCGCGCGCAGCCCCCATATGGAATTGGGCTCAAAGGGAAAGTGAGGCAAATCAATCGCGCAAAGGTCTGCTCAGGATTGATTTGTCGCAATGATTGACACGATTCCGCTTGACGCTGCGTAAGGTTTTTGTAATTTTACAGGCAACCTTTTATTCACTAACAAATAGCTGGTGGAATATATGACTATCAAAGTAGGTATCAACGGTTTTGGCCGTATCGGTCGCATTGTTTTCCGTGCTGCTCAGAAACGTTCTGACATCGAGATCGTTGCAATCAACGACCTGTTAGACGCAGAGTACATGGCTTACATGCTGAAGTATGACTCCACTCACGGTCGTTTCGACGGTACCGTTGAAGTGAAAGACGGTCATCTGGTCGTTAACGGTAAAAAAATCCGTGTTACCGCTGAACGTGACCCGGCTAACCTGAAGTGGGACGAAGTTGGTGTTGACGTTGTTGCTGAAGCAACCGGTATCTTCCTGACCGACGAAACCGCTCGTAAACACATCACCGCTGGCGCGAAAAAAGTCGTTCTGACTGGCCCGTCCAAAGACAACACTCCGATGTTCGTTCGCGGCGCTAACTTCGACGCTTACGCTGGCCAGGACATCGTTTCCAACGCTTCCTGCACCACCAACTGCCTGGCGCCGCTGGCTAAAGTTATCAACGACAACTTCGGTATCGTTGAAGGCCTGATGACCACCGTCCACGCTACCACCGCTACTCAGAAAACCGTTGATGGCCCGTCTCACAAAGACTGGCGCGGCGGCCGCGGCGCAGCTCAGAACATCATCCCGTCCTCTACCGGCGCTGCTAAAGCAGTAGGTAAAGTACTGCCAGAACTGAACGGCAAACTGACCGGTATGGCGTTCCGCGTTCCGACTCCGAACGTATCTGTTGTTGACCTGACCGTTCGTCTGGAAAAAGCAGCGTCCTACGAAGAAATCAAGAAAGCCATCAAAGCCGCTTCTGAAGGCGCTATGAAAGGCGTTCTGGGTTACACCGAAGACGACGTTGTTTCTACCGACTTCAACGGCGAAGTTTGCACTTCCGTGTTCGATGCTAAAGCGGGTATCGCACTGAACGACAACTTCGTGAAACTGGTTTCCTGGTACGACAACGAAACCGGCTACTCCAACAAAGTTCTGGATCTGATTGCCCACATCTCCAAATAAGTTGAGATGAAAAAGTAATCTGTAAGAGCGACTTCGGTCGCTCTTTTTTTTGTCTGCAGAGATAGGATTGCACAATGATAAATAAAATTTTTGCTCTCCCGGTGAATGAAACCATTTCTCCCGTGATCTCCCGTCGCCAGCTGGACGACCTGGAGCTGATTGTCATCGACCATCCGCAGGTGAAAGCCTCTGTGGCGCTGCAGGGGGCGCACCTGCTCTCCTGGAAACCCGCCGGTGAAGAAGAAGTTCTGTGGCTGAGCAACAACACCCCGTTTAAACAGGGCGTCGCCCTGCGCGGCGGCGTGCCGATTTGCTGGCCCTGGTTTGGTCCTTCTGCGCAGCAAGGTCTGCCGTCGCACGGCTTTGCCCGCAATCTGCCATGGACCCTGGAAGGTCATGACGAAGACGACAGCGGCGTAATGTTGACCTTTGCGCTCCAGCACAGCGCTGAAACCATGAAGCTCTGGCCGCACGAGTTCACCCTCTATGCCCGCTTTAAGCTGGGCAAGACCTGTGAAATCGAGCTGGAAGCCCACGGTGAATTCGAGACCACCTCTGCCCTGCACAGCTATTTCAACGTCGGCGATATCGCGGCGGTGAAGGTGAGCGGTCTTGGCGAGCGCTATATCGATAAAGTGAACAATGCCGAAGAAGGCGTTCTGAGCAACGGCGTGCAGACCTTCCCGGACCGCACCGATCGCGTCTATCTCAACGCCGACAGCTGCAGCGTGATCCATGACGACGCGCTAAACCGCACTATCGACGTGGTGCATCATCATCAGCACAATGTGGTGGCCTGGAACCCGGGCCCGGCGCTGTCCGTCAGCATGGGCGATATGCCGGACGATGGCTACAAAACCTTCGTTTGCGTCGAAACCTGCTGCGTAACCCAGCCGCAGAAAGCCAGCGAAGAGACGCCCTCTCGCCTGGCGCAAACCATCAGTGTGAAAAAACGCTAATAGCAAAAGCCCCGTTGGTAACGGGGCTTTTGTTTTTCTTTGCCGTGAACGATGGGTTAAACCATATCCAGCCGGGTTTTTCGCTGCGGCGGCGGATAGAGGCGGTCCAGCTGCGCGAGCTCTTCCCCACTAAGGACGATGTCGAGCGCTGCGACATTCTGCACCACATGCTCAATACTGGCCGCTTTCGGGATCGCCAGCACTCCCGGATGACGAATCACCCAGGCGAGCAGCAGTTGCGCTACCGTAATCCCCCGCGCGTTAGCCATATTAATGATATCGCTATGCTGAAAAAGTCCATCGCGTAAGCGCCCCGCCTGCGCCAGCGGGCAGTAGGCCATCACCGGCAGACTGTGCTGCTGGCACCAGGGCAGGAGATCGTATTCAATGCCCCGCGATGCGAGATGGTAGAGCACCTGGTTGGTTGCACAGTGCTCGCCATCCGCCGTCCGCCACAGCGCCTGCATATCCTCGGTGTCCAGATTAGAGACGCCCCAGCGGCGGATCTTGCCCTCGGCCACCAGCTTCTCCATCGCCTCAACCGTCTCCTGCAGCGGGATATCCCCGCGCCAGTGCAGGAGATACATGTCCAGATAGTCGGTCTGCAGCCGGCGCAGGCTGTTTTCACAGGCGCGGTGCATCGCCGCTTTGCCGGCATGCCAGGGATAGACTTTGGAGACCAGCACTACCCGGTCGCGCAGACCGCGGATCGCCTGGCCCACCACTTCCTCCGCCCCGCCGTCGGCGTACATTTCCGCCGTATCGATCACCGTCAGTCCATGGTCGATGCCCGCCCGCAGTGCAGCCACTTCCTGCTGACGCTGCGCCGCATGTTCGCCCATATACCAGGTGCCCAGCCCGATGGCCGGCACTGCCGCCTGCTCGCCGAAGCGTACTGTTTTTTTCACCATCTTCTCCTCCTTAACCGTATGCACCACCATAAAGCAAAACAGGGCGCAAGGCCCTGTTTTGATGCATGAAGCGCACTGTAAGAATGCACAATCAGAAGGTGTAGGTGATCCCGGTGGAGATCAGACCGCTCCAGGATTTATCCACCATCGGACTGTCGGTAATTTCATCCGACAGACGCGTGTAGCGCGCCACGCCGTAAACGCTCCAGTCACCGAGGAAGCGATAGTTAGCCGACAGTTCCAGATACGGGTTCCAGCTACTGTCCGGGTCATAGCTGCGCATGCCGCTGCGGCGCGACTCGTGCCGGGAGACACCATAGTAGTATTCGTTCTGATTGTCGCTGTTCCACTCCACGCCAATACCCGGCGTCAGCGTCAGGTTACCGTTGGTGTAACGGTACAGCCAGGCGAGATCCCAGTTAATACCGTTGCTGTTATCCAGCGTATCGCCGGCAATCGTCGTGCGCAGGAAGCCATAGGGCGTGTTGTGGACATAAGAAAGACCGGCCATCACGGTCGATTTACGTTTATCCAGTCGACGCATCTGCTCGCTGTCGCTGTCGCCCGGCTTGAAGTACATTGGCGACCAGTAGGCCGTAATCGACAGTTTATCGTTGGTGTCATTCCACAGGTAGTAACCCCCGCCCAGACCGTGGAACCAGAAGTTTTCGCTCTCATAACTAATGACCGGCACCGGATAGACATCCGCATCATATTGCTTATACGGATGCTCAACGACCCCTACGCCAGCCCCAAGAGTGAACTTCCCGTCGGCATGCGCCGCGCTGGCGGACGTCGCTATCAGCACGCCGAGTGCCAGAAGTTTGATTTTAGTCACAATCCATATTCCCGTTGTCAAATAATCAGCCCGTGCAGTGTACCGTCGTAGGTCTCATGCCTCAAATTCTTTACCCGATATGACACAAATCGTTCACTTTGCCACCCTTCTCTTACCATCCGGTGACAGCCCGATGACAACTTTGCGTCCCAACGAATCAAAAAGCGTCATGTTCAGGATGAGTTATTGATATGTCATTGAAATTGATTTTCTGCGCCATGCAAGATTTCTAAATGCATCTACGCTTAAATTTAGAAGGTGTAATTGCCGGGCACATTCACGCTACCCCACCCGCAACCTGGCATAAGGGTTGCTGGATACCAGGAGAGCGATGTTCAGCTTATGTCTTCCGGGGGCCCCCACTATTCATATGAACGGCTCTCAACCTGTGCTAAAAAACGAAAGGACGGCATGCCATGAATATATTCGATCACTATCGCCAGCGCTACGAAGCTGCCAAGGACGAAGAGTTCACACTGCAGGAGTTTCTTACCATCTGCCGGCAAGATCGCAGTGCCTATGCCAATGCGGCAGAACGTCTGTTGATGGCCATTGGTGAACCCGTCATGGTTGATACGGCTCTCGAGCCGCGGCTATCCCGTCTCTTTTCAAACCGGGTTATCGCACGCTATCCGGCATTTGAAGAGTTTTACGGTATGGAAGACGCCATTGAGCAGATCGTTTCCTACCTCAAGCATGCCGCCCAGGGGCTGGAAGAGAAGAAACAGATCCTCTATCTGCTGGGGCCGGTGGGCGGTGGTAAATCGTCGCTGGCTGAACGGCTGAAAGCGCTGATGCAGCGCGTGCCCATCTATGTGCTGAGCGCCAACGGCGAACGCAGTCCGGTCAACGATCACCCGCTGTGCCTGTTCAATCCGCAGGAAGATGCGCAGATCCTCCAGAAAGAGTATGGCATCCCGACCCGCTATCTCGGCACCATTATGTCGCCGTGGGCGGCCAAGCGCCTGCACGAGTTTGGCGGCGATATCACTAAATTCCGCGTGGTTAAAGTCTGGCCATCGATTCTCGAGCAGGTTGCCATCGCCAAAACCGAACCGGGTGATGAAAACAACCAGGATATTTCAGCGCTGGTCGGTAAGGTGGATATCCGTAAGCTGGAACACTATGCGCAGAACGACCCGGACGCCTACGGCTACTCCGGTGCGCTGTGCCGCGCCAACCAGGGGATTATGGAGTTCGTCGAGATGTTTAAAGCGCCGATTAAGGTGCTGCATCCGCTGCTGACCGCCACCCAGGAAGGTAACTATAACGGCACCGAAGGGATCTCCGCCCTGCCGTTTAACGGGATCATCCTTGCTCACTCCAACGAATCGGAATGGGTGACCTTCCGTAATAACAAGAACAATGAGGCCTTCCTCGACCGCGTCTATATCGTCAAGGTGCCTTATTGCCTGCGTATCTCCGAAGAGATCCGCATTTATGAAAAACTGCTCAACAACAGTGAGCTGACCCATGCGCCCTGCGCCCCGGGCACCCTGGAAACCCTGGCGCGCTTTTCGATTCTGTCGCGCCTTAAAGAGCCGGAAAACTCGAGCATCTACTCGAAGATGCGGGTCTATGACGGCGAAAGTCTGAAAGATACCGACCCGAAAGCGAAGTCCTATCAGGAGTATCGCGATTACGCCGGGGTTGATGAAGGGATGAACGGGCTCTCCACCCGCTTTGCCTTTAAGATCCTGTCTCGGGTATTTAACTTCGACCACGTCGAGGTGGCCGCTAACCCGGTGCATCTGTTCTATGTGCTGGAGCAGCAGATTGAGCGCGAACAGTTCCCACAGGAGCAGGCCGAGCGCTATCTGGAATTCCTCAAAGGCTATCTGATCCCGAAATACGCCGAGTTTATCGGCAAAGAGATCCAGACCGCTTATCTGGAATCCTACTCCGAGTATGGGCAGAACATTTTCGATCGCTATGTCACCTACGCTGACTTCTGGATCCAGGATCAGGAATACCGCGATCCGGACACCGGGCAGCTGTTTGACCGTGAATCGTTGAATGCCGAGCTGGAGAAAATTGAGAAGCCAGCCGGGATTAGCAACCCGAAAGACTTCCGTAACGAAATCGTCAACTTTGTGCTGCGCGCCAGAGCCAACAACAGCGGACGTAATCCGAACTGGACCAGCTATGAGAAACTGCGCACGGTTATTGAGAAGAAAATGTTCTCCAATACCGAAGAGCTGTTGCCGGTCATTTCGTTTAATGCCAAAACCTCAACCGATGAGCAGAAAAAACATGACGACTTTGTCGACCGCATGATGGAGAAAGGCTACACCCGCAAACAGGTTCGCCTGCTGTGCGAGTGGTACCTGCGGGTTCGTAAATCGTCCTGATGCGTCCAACCCGGCGGCACGCCGCCGGGTCAACTGCAGCTGAATGATGATAAGTAAAGTTGGCTAATGCAGTACAGGAGGGCATATGACCTGGTTCATAGACCGACGCCTGAACGGGAAAAACAAAAGCGCCGTCAACCGCCAGCGCTTTTTGCGCCGTTATAAGGCGCAGATTAAACAGTCGATCTCCGAGGCCATCAACAAGCGCTCGGTGACCGATATTGAGAGCGGAGAATCCGTCTCGATCCCGACGGACGATATCAACGAGCCGATGTTTCATCAGGGTCGCGGCGGCCTGCGCAACCGCGTCCACCCGGGCAACGACCATTTTGTGCAAAACGACCGCATTGAGCGCCCGCAGGGCGGTGGCGGCGGCGGCGGTAGCGGTCAGGGGCAAGCCAGCGCCGATGGTGAAGGAAAGGATGAGTTTGTCTTCCAGATCTCGAAAGATGAATACCTGGATCTGTTATTTGAAGATCTGGCCCTGCCGAACCTGAAGAAAAACCAGCACCGGCAGCTGAACGAGTTTAAAACCCATCGCGCGGGTTTTACCTCCAATGGGGTGCCAGCCAACATCAGCGTGGTACGTTCACTGCAGAACTCGCTGGCCCGCCGTACGGCGATGACCGCCGGCAAGCGTCGTGAACTGCGCGCCCTGGAGGAGGATCTGGAAGCCATCAGCCGCAGCGAACCGGTGCAGCTGCTGGAGGAGGAGCGCCTGCGCAAAGAGATTGCCGAACTGCGGGCTAAAATAGAGCGGGTGCCGTTTATCGACACCTTTGATTTACGCTACAAAAATTACGAAAAACGGCCGGAGCCTTCCAGCCAGGCGGTGATGTTCTGTCTGATGGACGTCTCAGGCTCGATGGACCAGGCCACCAAAGACATGGCCAAGCGCTTTTATATCCTGCTGTATCTGTTCCTCAGCCGGACTTATAAAAACGTCGACGTGGTCTATATCCGCCACCATACCCAGGCAAAAGAGGTGGATGAGCACGAATTTTTCTATTCTCAGGAAACCGGCGGCACCATTGTCTCCAGCGCCCTGAAGCTGATGGATGAAGTAGTGCAGGCCCGCTATGATCCGGCGCAGTGGAACATCTACGCCGCCCAGGCGTCGGATGGCGACAACTGGGCCGATGACTCCCCGCTGTGCCACGAACTGCTGGCGAAGAAAATTCTGCCGGTGGTGCGTTATTACAGCTATATCGAAATTACCCGCCGGGCGCATCAGACCCTGTGGCGCGAGTATGAACACCTGCAGGCGACCTTTGATAATTTCGCCATGCAGCATATTCGCGACCAGGAGGATATCTACCCGGTATTCCGCGAACTGTTTCACAAGCAGTCATCTAAAAGTGAAGCTTAATTAAATACTCAGCCAGTGAGTCGAGTGACTTGCTGGCTGTTTTCCTCAGACACAAGGCCCGGTGGCACATCCATACATCATGTAAAACGGAAACAACGGGGCCAGGGCAACGGCGCCAAGCGAGCTAATCGTTTTGGTCTTATCATTGATTGATACCACAACGGGGTGCGCTAACTGGTAGGCGGCGGCCAGATCTGACGCGTCCGATGCAGTCCAAAATCCTGTCGCTTTAAACAACACCCCGAGGCGATCGTTATCAATTTGCACCGCATGATACTGATTCACCAGCTCGCTATGCTGCCCGGCATCCAGTTTGCGCTGATCCATCACCACCAGATATTCCGCCGTCACCTCATGTTGTACCACGACAAAGTTAACCCGCACGCCGGAAGCCTGTTGGTGAAAGCGTTCATAAAAGGTCTTATAACGCTGATATTCCTGAGGCACACCGTCACGGACAAAGCGGTAACTGTATTTCGCTGAGCTGGCGACAATACCGGACTCTGTGGGTTTCATCGCCACAATGGTATCCCGAGGCGGCAAGTTTGGCGTGCTGGTACATCCTGCGAGTATCGCCACCACCACCAGCGATAAGACATATTTCATCATTTTCAGCCGTTCCTGTTCGCGATTTTCTCTATGACATCTGGCGTTTTTTTAACACTCCAGGTACAAATCCCTAACCCTGTGTATCATAACTGCCTAATCTGCTTCAAACATTCGCGCGATCGTCAGCGTTGAACTGTTTCTACTCTCAGGAGCCTGCTATGACCCCTTTTTATCAATTGACGGCTACCCGCCTGCGCGGCCAGCCCCTCTCCATGGCTGACTATGCTGGCAAGGTGGTTCTGGTGGTGAATACGGCCAGCCATTGTGGCTTCACACCGCAATACGCTGGCCTGGAAGCGCTCTACAAAAAGTACGCGGCTCAGGGGCTGGTAATGCTTGGTTTCCCGTGCAACCAGTTTGGTAAGCAGGAACCCGGCGGTGCGGATGAAATCGAGCAGACTTGTCACGTTAACTACGGCGTGAGCTTCCCGATGTTTGAGAAAGTGGACGTCAACGGCCCCGCCGCACACCCGCTGTTTCGTTATCTGAAACAAGCGTTGCCCGGCGTGCTCGGCGGACGGATCAAGTGGAATTTCACCAAGTTCCTCATCGGTCGCGACGGCACACCCCTCACGCGTTTTGCGCCGTTCACGACGCCGGAGAAAATGGAAGCCTCCATTGTCGCGGCCCTCACGCGCTGAGTGTTCCCATCATGCCACGTTCACCCAGCGGCGGCTGGCTGCCCATACAAGGTAGACGTCGCTCTCACGCGGCCAGCAACCGCCTGCTGCTGGCCAATCTTCCACCTGCCCGGTCATCAGCCTACAGCGGCGACACGACCTCGACTTCATGCTGAAACACATAGGGGTCGGAGAGGAGTTCGAATGCGTCGTCGTCCGGATAGGTGACCGCGACGTGATAGTCTTCGCCAGCGAAGGCTTTGACCGCCGCGAGATCCTGCCAGTAGGTGGCAAGAAAGAAATGCGCCCATTCGCCCTGGTTTTCCTGGCGCACCAGCGCCCCCCGGTTGCCGGCGATGCTCTGAGCGTGTTCCACGCCGGTCCGCTCGAGGTGGCGGGCAAACCCCTCAGCATGTTGCAATGGCACACAGCCGTGCCAGGTCCTGACAATCATTTGCGTTCTCCTGTGGTGATAAACGTCTCACCCTAACATCGACAGGCATTTCTGGGGGAGCGCAACAATGCCGCGCTGGCCACAACACAAAATTATTTTGCCGGACGGGGATATCCTCTCACTCTGCAGTATTTCCGACTGCGGGGCAGCATTGGGCCGAATATTGCGCGGCGAGTATCACTGTTAGCTGGCGCGGAAAAAATCGTGGCTCGTCAGCCTCGGGCAGTCTTATCGATACACGCCCAAGCCGCGCCCCTTCAGGGCATCGCCAGCCGATCTTGATGGTCCGCAAAGAGAGCGATGAGATGGTCGGCGAGAACCCGCACGCGTCTGGATCCGGCCAGGTCAGAATGCATCACCAGCCAGAGGGTCTGATCCGCGCCGATCTCCGGCTGCAGGCACTGCAGGCCGCTGGCCCGCGCCATAAAGTGCGGCAGGACGCCCAATCCGAGTCCCGCGGATACTGCGGAAACCTGGGCCACGAGCGTATTGGCTTCGACTTTACACGGCCGGCCGCGCAGGGTGCGCGTGATCCATTGGGCGGCCGGCAGGTGCTGGTGAGTTTCCGGCCACCCCACAAAGTCCGCCTCGCTCAGCGACAGGCCGTCCGCCCCGGCCAGACAGTCGGCGGCGCCATAGACGCCAAACCCCACCGTCCCCAGCCGCTTTAACGTCAGATGCCCGGCCTCAGGCTTGACCATGCGGATCGCCAGATCGGCATCCCGACGGTGCAGGTTCACCGGCTGCACGCCGCTCAGCACCTCCACCCGCAGCTCGGGATAATGGTCCAGGAGCCCTTTCAGGGAGGGCAGAATAAAATGCGTGGCCAGGTTATCCGAGGTGGCCAGACGGACAACCCCGGCGACATGCCCCTGCAGTTGCGCCGCTTCGCCGAACGCCAGGCCAGCGTATTCCAGCGCCTCCGCCCGCGCGAGCAGGGCTTCGCCATCGTCGGTCAGGCGGTAGCCGCTCTGATGGCGGCTGAAGAGCGGAACGTTCAACGCCTGCTCCAGCCGATCCAGCCGGCGGGAGACCGTGGCAATCCCCATGTTCATCTTGTCGGCGGCGCCGCTCAGCGTTCCCGCCCGGGCGATGGCGAGGAATATGCGCGCATCATCCCAGTGAAATTCTGCGGTCATCTATTTTCCATTTATGGAAAACGGCTCTCCGTTTTCCGCTCTTTTTTATCAGTTTCGCAGGGATGATACTGCACGCCATTCGCGGAGACAACCAGGCCATCCGATCGCCTGCTCTCTCCTCACCTGAACGTCCGTGCACCGCGCGGAACGCTCCTTTCCTAAGGATACGCCTGATATGAAAGAGATTGCTTTACCCCTCCACCCGGCGCCGGCGCGCGTCTGGATTGCCGTCGTTGCGCTCGGGATCTGCGCCTTTTCGATCGTCACCAGCGAACTGGCGCCGGTGGGCATGCTCAACGCCCTGGCGGCGGATTTTCACCAGACGGAATCCGGCGTGGGCCTCGCCGTCACCGCCTATGGCTGGGTAGGCGCCCTGGCGGCTCTGCTTTCCGGCGCAATGCCGGCGCGTATTTCCCGCAAGGCGCTGCTGGTCGGGCTGATGCTGATCCTCGCGTTTTCCTGCCTCGCCGCAACCCGGTCTTATTCGATGTTCGCCCTGATGAGCGCCCGCATGATTGGCGCCCTGGCGCATGGCGCCTTCTGGGCCTTAATTGGCATTGTCGCCGCGCAGCTGGTGCCGCCGCACCGGCTGGGGCTGGCCACGGCGATCATTTTTGGCGGCGTGTCAGCGGCAAGCGTAGTGGGGGTGCCGCTGGCGAGCTTTATCGCCACCCTGGCGGGCTGGCGACTCGCGTTTATGTCGATGGCCTTGCTGTCACTAGCCGCCGCTGCTGTGCTGTGCTCGACGCTGCCCCCGCTGGCCGCCCCAGCCCCCGTCAGGCTGCGTGTTTATCGCGATATCTTCCGCAATCCGCTGCTCGGTGGCCTGTATGGCGCCACGGCCTGCATCATTACCGCTCACTTTGCCGCCTTCACCTACATTGAACCGCTGCTGATAAATCTGCAGGGAGTCCCGGCGACCGCCCTCTCCGGCCTGCTGCTGCTGTCAGGGGTTTCCGGGCTGCTGGGTAACGTTATCGCGGGTAAGCTTATCGATCATCATCTGAAGGGGCTGATTTTCGCTGCGCTGCTGCTGAGCGGGGGCGCGCTGGCGCTCCTTGGCGCCGCCCGTCTTGCGCCACTGCCGTTCTGTTTTAGCGGGCTACTGTTAGCCCTGTGGGGCGCCGGCATCGCGATTGTGTTCGTCGGCTTACAGACCTGGCTGCTACGCAGCGCGGGCGCGGTCGCCCAGCCGGCGTCAGCCATTTATGTGGCCATTTTTAATGCCGCCATCGGCACCGGGGCGTTTGTCGGCGGCCAGCTGATCGCCTCAGCTGGCCTGTCGGGAATGGTGTGGCTGGCGGCGGGGATCATGGTGGGCAGTACGCTGCTGATCGCCCTGCTGAAAGCGCCTCTGCCCGGTCAGATCGGTGCGGCGACGGCAGGCGCTTAGATTTGCGCCAGCCCGCCGTCGACATAGATCTCCGCGGCGTTAATAAAGCTCGACTCATCCGACGCTAAAAATACCACCGTCCGGCCAATCTCCTCCGGCTCGCCCAGCCGCCCGAGCGGTACGCCGGCCGCCAGAGCATCGAACAAGCCCTGGCGGTCCGCCTCCGCCACCAGCCCTCCCAGACCCGGGGTACGTACCGGCCCCGGGCTGACCACATTGATGCGGATCCCGCGGTCGCTAACCTCCAGCGCCCAGGAGCGCGCCAGGCTGCGTACCGCGGCCTTACTGGCGCTATAGATGCTGAAGTTAGCCGTCCCTTTTACCGCCGCCGTAGAGCCGGTCAAAATCACCGAGGCGCCATCGGCGAGCAGCGGCAGCGCTTTTTGCACGGTGAACACCACCCCGCGCACGTTGGTGGCGAAAATCCGGTCGACGTGCGCTTCGGTGATGGCGCTCAGCGGCAGCATGTCTCCGCCGCCGGCATTGGCGAACAGCACATCCAGCCGGCCGGACTCTTCGGCAATGGTCGCAAATACCGCGTCAAGGTCGCTTAACACGGCGGCGTCGGCGCGGATCCCGCGGGCGGCGGGCCCGATGAATCTTACCGCCGCATCCAGCTCCTCCTGACGGCGGCCGGTGATGTACACCTTCGCGCCCTGCTCCGCCAGTGCTTTCGCCGACGCCAGGCCAATCCCGGCGCTGCCGCCGGTGACTAACGCCACTTTATCCGCAAGTTTTTTGCTCATGGTGCATTTCCTTGGTTAGAGTATAAACAGGCCAGGCTCGCGAACGCGCCCCGCCGGGTATGGAAAGCACTGTAATCGTCCCGGCGAGGCGGAAAAATGGCCTAATCTGAAAAACACTCTTCCCCTCGGTGGATAATGACCTCCAGTAACCAAGATAAAGCGAATAATGGACCGGTTTTCAGCTCTCAAAGCCTTCACTCGCGTTGTCGAAGCCGGCAGCTTTACCCGCGCCGCGGACTCGCTGAATATGCCCAACGCCACCCTCAGCAAAACCATTCAGCAACTGGAAGCGCATCTTGGGGTTTCCCTCCTGCAGCGCACCACGCGGCGTATTACCGTGACGCCGGAAGGACGGGAGTACTATGAAAAAGCCCGCTGTCTGCTGGAAGACCTGGAAGAGATCGACGCGTCTTTCAATACCGCCCGCAATAAGCCGAAGGGCCATCTACGGATCGCCATCGGCGGGTCGACCGCGTGCGATGTGCTGATCCCGCTGCTGGCGGACTTTATGACCTCCTGGCCGGATATCCGTATCGATTTGCAGGTGGCCGATAAGCCCGCGGACCTCATCAGCGGCAATATTGACTGCGCCATCCGCGGCGGTCCGATGGAAGACTCGACGCTGATCGCCCGTAAAATCGGCGAGGCGACGCTGGTCACCTGCGCCACCCCGGGCTATCTTCAGCGCTACGGCACCCCCGCCTCGCCGGATGAACTACATCATGGCCACCGGCTCATCAGCTATCTGTCGCCGGCCAGCGGCAGAGCGTTTCCGTTTCGCTTTACGCGTCACGGCGTCAGCACCGAGCTGAAGACAGAGCCCCATCTCGGCATCAATGAGAGCAACGCGCATATTGCCGCCGGCGAGGCGGGCTTAGGCATTGTGCAGACCTTTACCTATTCGCTGAAACCGGCGCTGGCGAGCGGCGAACTGGTGGAGATCCTCAGCGCCTGGCGCCCGGCCCCCTATCCTTTTCACGTTGTCTATGCCCGGCACCGGCACGTCCCGCCCCGGCTCCGCGTCTTTATTGACTGGCTGGCGGCGGTTTTTCCGGCCGCGGTGCAGGGATAGCGCGCGTTATCTGACGCGGAGCAGGTCCCCGTATCGCGTGGTGTAGCGCGGCGAGAGCATCTCCCGCTTCATCTGCCACTGCTGCTGGATCCCCTGGCCGGCAAAATAGAGCGCCCCCCTGCCGTTTTTCGCATTCAGCTGGTCGAGAACCTGCATCAGTCTGGCGCTGTTGTGCCGCGGAGCAAGCTCGTCGAACAGATTCAGCTGGGCGACGCCCTGGCTGTAGAAATCGCCGAGCATCACGCCGGCCTTCTGATAGCGATGCCCCGCTTTCCAGATGGCATCCAGACAGCTCGTCGCCGCGGCGATAATATCCCGGGAGTCCTGGGTCGGCGTCAGCAGCTTTAGCGAGGCGCTGTTGCCGTAATAGGGTTCATTCAGCGCGAAGGGGCTGGTTTTGACAAAGGCGGAGACGAACCGGCAGTACTGATGCTCACCGCGCAGCTTTTCTGCTGCCCGCGCGGCATAGCTGCAGATCGCCTGGCGCATATCCTCATAGGCCGTAATCCGATCCCCGAACGAGCGGCTGCAGATAATTTCCTGCTTAGCGGGGGCAAATTCCTCCAGCGCCAGGCAAGGCTCGCCGCGCAGCTCCCGTACCGTTCGTTCGAGCACCACCGTGAAGTGCTTGCGGATAAAGCGGATATCGCTCTCCGCCAGCTGGAGTACCGTGCCGATCCCCATCGCTTCAAGCTTTTTGCCGATCCGCCGCCCGATGCCCCAGACCTCGCTCACCGGCAGCAGCGCCATCAGCTTTCGCTGCCGCTGCGGGCAGGACAAGTCCACTACCCCGCCCGTCTGCCGCGGCCACTGCTTCGCCGCGTGGTTGGCCAGCTTCGCCAGGGTTTTGGTCTGGGCGATGCCAACGCCCAGCGTCAGATGGGTACGCTGCAGCACCGTGGCGCGGATTTCGCGGCCAAAATCGGTCAGATCTCTGCAATGACGCACACCGCTGACATCGCAAAAGGCCTCATCGATACTGTAAATTTCGCAGCGCGGGGTGAGCTCTTCCAGGGTGGCCATGACCCGGCTGGACATGTCGGCATACAGCTCATAATTACTGCTAAACGCCACGACGCCGTGGCGAAGAAACGCAGCCTTCTGCTTAAAGTAGGGTTCGCCCATTTTCACAAACGGCTTCGCCTCCGCCGAGCGGGCGATCACGCAGCCGTCGTTATTCGACAGCACCACCACCGGCCGCCCCTTCAGGTCTGGCCGGAAGGCGGTCTGACAGCTGGCATAGAAGGCGTTCACATCACAATGCGCGAACATGATCAGCCCGCCGCCTTGATGATGTAGGTTACGACGCCGAAAATATCGAGCGTCTCCTCGCGGCCGACCACGATGGGTGAATAGGTCGGGTTCATCGGGTTAAGCTGCACCCGCGGCAGAAGCTGCAGCTTCTTTACCGTAAACTCGCCGCCGACGGCGGCAATCACGATATCGCCATGCTCCGCTTTACGCGCGCTGTCCACCACCAGCAAATCGCCTTCGTCAATGCCGGCATCGATCATGCTGTCGCCAGCGGCTTTGACAAAATAGGTCGCGCTGGGATGCTGCACCAGCAGCTCGTTGAGGTCGATTCGCTTTTCAACATAGTCCTGAGCCGGGCTGGGAAAGCCGCACTGCACCAGGTCGGCAAAAAAGGGAAAGGAGACAATCTGACGTAGCTCAACCGGCGTGTAAACGTTCATTTTTCAACCCACCACACAATACTGAATATATATACAGTAGTTTTGCCAATTTTACCGGTCAATATCGGCTCCAGCTATCAATCGCCAGCACTGAAATAACTCCTTGATGTCAATAGGGGTCTTCTTCAGCGCCAGCGAACCGTTTGCTGCTTTTGCGCGCAGCCCGCCCGCCGCGCGAGGTGGTAGATGCGCAGCGCCGCGGCATTCGCTTGACACTGTACATTAATACAGTAAAACTATCGCCCGCGATCAGCATACAGAGGACAGAAGATGTTTGTGGAACTGATTTATGACAAGCGCAATTTTGCCGGGCTGCCGGGCGCCAGAGAGGCCATTCTTAACGAGCTGACCAAACGCATGCAGCGCATTTTCCCGGAGGCGGAAGTGCGGGTGAAGCCGATGATGACGCTGCCGGCGATCAACACCGACGCCAGCAAGCATGAAAAAGAGCTGATCAGCCGCACGGTGCAGGAGATGTTTGAAGAGGCGGATATGTGGCTCACTGAAGAGTGATCCCGCCCGTCAGTCGCGGCGACCACCTCTTTAAGAGCTTTCCCGGATGTGGCAGAGCCGCGGGCAACAGTACAATAGCGGCGGTTGCAGACTGGCAATGCAACCTTCGCTCACCTGCTGGCTCTTGCATACGGCCAGCAGGTGAGCCCTACCTGTCTCCCCTCATCGCCTCACAGCGTCTCCGGTAGCGCCGCTATAATTCTATCCACTAGCCCGCGATGCTGATGGACCTTCCCGCATTTAACAATGATCTGCCTGGCGTTGTCATAGCCCGGGGCCCACAGCCGGTTATTAAGCAGAACGTCCTTATAGACCGCGATCAGCGGTTTGTTCCACGCCGCCGCCATGTGCACCACCGAGGTGTCCGGGGAGATAATCAGCTCCGCCTGGGCGATCAGCGCCATCGCATGGTGTAACGTGTTAAATGGGTTAATCACCACCTCCGGCGGCAGCGGGATGCGGATCTCGCGCCGGTGATCGAGCAGAATAACCGCGCTCCCCGGGTGGCGGGCCAGCAGTTTGTCGAGCAGTTCCGCCAGCTGCGTCTGCGAGAGACTGCGGTCGGCATGGCCGGCAAAAATATTAATCACCACCGCTTTTCCGCTTAGCGACGCCAGATACTGCGCCACCTCCTGCATAATCGGCCCGGGCACCGCCAGGTCGTAAGCGTCCAGCCCGCGGGTGTCCAGTTGGAGATAATCGGCGATCAGCTCGAACGTTTTCGTCACGTGCCAGCGCTGGCAGTCAAAATCAAAAGAGTGGGAGTAGTGCTTAATCGATGGCCATTTATTAAACCCGAGCACTGATTTGGCTTTTATTTGTCGGAAAAGCCGCAGGCGATGCACGGGAATATCGAACAGCGAAGGGTCAATAATAATATCGTACTTATTATTAGCCAGTTCATTAATAACGTCGCGAGGAACGTTATGATTAAATTTACGCAAAAAATCGGCGGACGTGACCGGGTCAGCTTCATAGATATGGCGGATCCGCGGGTTATAACGCATCACCTGGCTGTTAGAGGTCGTCAGCAAAAAATCAACGATATAGCCTGACTGATGCAGGCATTTCACCAGCGCGGAATCCACCACTACATCGCCGACCGCCCCCTCATTGCGCATCAACAGGACGGTTTTCGCAGACGACAAATCTACCGGCTGACGGCGTCGGCGATCCCAGAGCGCTTTCGCCACCCCCACCCGCAGGGCATTACGTACTTTCTTAGTAAAGTAATTTCGCCGTCTGTTGAGCTCCCTTATTTTATTAAATTTCTTGCGTGGGGAACCCTGCATGGTTGCATCGTGCATCATCCTAACCTCATTACGGCAATTATTAATATTCTGTGTCGTCCGATAGAGACTGAGCGAAATAAAAAAAGTTCGATTGAAAATGAAAATCATTCTTTTTTTTATTTACAAAACTCATCTGCGCCTGCGAGATTGCACCACAGCACTGTGAAGTAATAATGAGCGAATGGTGAATTTCCCGGCCCACCGTTGGCAGGCCGGCGCAACAGCGCTAAGCTGGCTGCTTTATGATGTCAGGAGGACGCTATGCTTGAAGCAGTAGAAGGTAATATCCACCAGCGGCTGTGCGCGCTGCTCGATGAGCACCGGGCCCGCTACCGGGTGATGGCGCACGAGGCGGTCGGTCAGTGCGAAGCCGTCTCGGCAATCCGCGGCACCGCGCTTGGCCAGGGCGCGAAAGCGTTAGTCTGTAAAGTGAAAGGAAACGGCGTCAACCAGCATGTGCTGGCGATCCTCGCCGCCGATCGGCAGGCCGACCTCGCCAGCCTGGCCCGGCATATCGGCGGCAGCAAAGCCTCGCTGGCCAGCCCGGCGGAGGTGGAGGCCCTCACCGCCTGCGTGTTCGGCGCCATTCCCCCCTTCAGTTTCCATCCGGCGCTGCGGCTGGTGGCGGACCCGCTGCTGTTTGAACGCTTTCCACAAATCGCCTTTAACGCCGGGCGCCTGGACCGGTCGATCATTCTCGACACCGAAGACTATTTACATATCGCCCGACCAGAGATCGCGACCTTTCGCCGTCTTAGCTAACCGGGCATCCGCCCAGATTTCCGCCGCATGGCGTAAAAATCCTGTTTATTCACGCCACGATGCGTAGAGTAAGCGGGATATTTTTGGCATTCTTATTTTGGCAAGGACCTCTGTACATGTTTGATACCACCCTGTTGATCCTGCTGGGTCTGGCGGCGCTCGGCTTTATCAGTCATAACACCACCGTGGCGATCTCCATCCTCGTGCTGATTATCGTGCGCGTCACGCCGCTGAACGCCTTCTTTCCCTGGGTTGAGAAACAGGGACTGACCGTCGGGATCATTATTCTGACCATCGGCGTGATGGCGCCTATCGCCAGCGGCACGCTGCCGCCCTCGACGCTGATCCACTCCTTTATGAACTGGAAATCGCTGCTGGCGATTGCGGTCGGGGTGTTTGTTTCGTGGCTCGGCGGGCGCGGCGTCTCCCTGATGGGCTCCCAGCCGCATCTGGTGGCCGGACTGCTGGTCGGTACAGTACTCGGCGTCGCCCTGTTTCGCGGCGTCCCGGTCGGGCCGCTGATTGCCGCCGGGATCATCTCATTGTTTATTGGGAAGTCGTAGCCAGGCTACCGTGATAGCGGCCCGGTGTCTGCCCGAGCCCTTTTTTAAACATGGTGATGAAGGCGGTGGTGGAATCGTAGCCCAGCGCCTGAGCCGTCTGCTGCACCGTCTGCCCGCGGATCAGCAGCTGCAGCGCGAGGATCAGCTGCAGCTGATGGCGCCAGCGGCGAAAGCTCAGCCCCGTTTCGCGCACTACCAGGCGGGCCAGATTCCGCTCGCTCATCGCAAACACCGCCGCCCACTGGCTCAGGGTCTGCCAGCGCGCCGGATCCTCGGCCATCATCGTCACCATTTGACGAATTTTCGGGTGGTTTGATACCGGCAGCTGCAGGTGCTCCTGCGGCTGGCGGGGTAGCTCATCAAACAGAACCTGCACCAGCCGGGCCGTGGCGGGGGCGGCCAGCGACTCTCCGCCGCGCTCCGCCAGAGTAAGGATCAGCTCTCGCACCAGCGGGGAAATCTTTAACGTACAGCAGCGATCCGGCATCGGCGCGGCGCCCGGCTCGATGAACAGGAAGCATACCTGGGCGCCGGGGGTAGCGCGGTTACTGTGGGACAGCTGCCCCGGAACCCACACCGCATACTGCGGCGGCACCATCCACATTGCGTTCTCCACCTCGCAGGTCAAGGCGCCGTGCAGGGCAAGGATCAGCTGCCCCTTACGGTGGGAATGCGCCGGAATATACTGCTCCGCCTCCACCACCCGGATACGAAAGGCAATGGCCGATTCGTGGCCACTGTCCGGTTCATAGCCATCCAGCCCCAGTCCAATCATCATATTGTCCGATATTAGCGATAATCTGTCATTTTAGCTTGATTTAAACGAGGGACAAAGCCGCTATCGTAACCCCCCTCGTTAGTTACCTTGAGAATGATATGTCTTCTGTGATCTCCTCTACCGGCCGCCGCCCCGCGCTGCTGATTGCCGGTATCCTGCTCATCGCCACCACCCTGCGCGTGGTCTTTACCGGCGCGGCGCCGCTGCTGGACGCGATTCGTAGCGACTATGGCCTGACCACCGCGCAGACCGGGCTGCTCACTACCCTGCCGCTGCTGGCCTTTGGCCTTGTCTCGCCGCTGGCGGCAGGGGTTGCCCGCCGGTTCGGCATGGAACGCAGCCTGCTGCTGGCGATGCTGCTGATCTGCGCCGGCATTGCCCTGCGCTCCCTGCCCTCCGCTGCGCTGCTGTTTATCGGCACGGCGGTAATCGGCTGCGGCATTGCGCTGGGTAACGTGCTGCTGCCCGGGCTGATTAAACGGGATTTCTCGCAACATGTCGCGCGGATGACCGGCGCCTATTCCCTGACGATGGGCGGCGCGGCGGCGCTTGGTTCGGCGCTGGTGGTCCCCGTGGCGATGGCCGGATTCGGCTGGCGCGGGGCGCTGCTGCTGCTGATGGTCTTCCCGCTACTGGCGCTCCTCAGCTGGCTGCCGCAGTCCCGGCGCCGGGCGGAGACGCCATTGACCGGCTCAGGCGCTATGCATAACCGGGGGATCTGGCGGTCGGCGCTGGCCTGGCAGGTGACGCTGTTCCTCGGCATCAACTCGCTGGTCTATTACGTGATTATCGGCTGGCTGCCGTCGATTCTGCAGAGTATGGGCTATAGCGAAGCGCAGGCCGGCTCGCTGCATGGCCTGCTGCAGCTGGCGACCGCCGCGCCCGGCCTGGCGATACCGCTGATCCTGCATCGGCTGCGCGACCAGCGCGGGATCGCGGTGCTGGTCGCCCTGATGTGCGCCATCAGCGCCGCCGGGCTGTGGCTGTTGCCTGAGCTGGCGATCGGCTGGACGCTGCTGTTCGGCTTTGGCTCCGGAGCCACCATGATCCTCGGCCTGACGTTTATCGGCCTGCGCGCCAGCTCGGCGCATCAGGCCGCGGCGCTGTCAGGGATGGCGCAGAGCGTCGGCTATCTGCTGGCCGCCTGCGGGCCGCCGCTGATGGGCAGGATCCATGATGCCAATGGCGACTGGCATATTCCGCTGCTGGCGGTGGCGCTGATTTCGCTGGTGATGGCGGTCTGCGGCGCGCTCGCCGGACGTGACCGGGAAATTCACCCCTGAAGATGACCGGCAGCGCCCGCTGCCGGTGGAATTATTGTGCCGCGGCGCGGAGAAACGCCTGCACCAGCGGCGCGGGACGCCCGTCCAGCGCGTGACGCTCATGCTGGAACAAGGTGGCGACAAAAAACGGGTGCGTCACCAGCTCGACGGCGCGGATCTCACCCTCTTCATCCCAGCCGGTGACGCGCAGATCGCCCTGCTCCAGCTCCGCCGCAAACGCGCTGCTCACGCCGTACCGGCAGTGGTAGCCCTCTTCAATGCTCTCCCGGCCATAGGCGCGGGCAATCAGCGTATTCGCCCGCAGCTCGACGACGGCAGAGGTCTCCACCAGCGAGCAGCTGAGGGGAGCGATCACCATCCGCCCTTCGCTGTCGGTTTCCGCATGTCCGGCGTCCTGCCAGCCGAGCACGTTGCGGGCGTATTCAATCACCGCGTGCTGAAAGCCGCCGCAGGTGCCGAGGAAAGGAATGCTGTTTACCCGGGCATAGCGGATCGCGGTAAACGCGCCTTCCGGGTGACGATACGGGCTGCCGGGAACGACCCAGATGGCATCGTACTCCGCCAGCGCCTCGCCGGAGGCGATCGATGGGGTGGCGAGCCAGTCATATTTCACCGGCTGCTCCAGCACGGCGGCGGCATCGTCTATCGCCAGGGGAATGGCCTGATGGGCAACAATATCGGGGTGATAATCGCCGACAAGGGCGAGGCGTAAAGGAGTTTTCATAGCAGGTTCCTTATGTCTGGACGAGACGGACAGCACAAGGCACGTCAGAATAGCGATCCCTCCTGTGGAACACAATCCTTATTTTCACCCCACCGCCGTGGCCGACGGGTGAGGTATACTGGAAAAAGCGCGTAAGGGAGAGAGAATGAAAAATAAGCTTTTGGTCAGCGCCTGCCTGATGGGATTCCAGGTGCGGTATAACGGTAGCGAGAAGGCACAGCTGGCGGCGACGCTGTCCCGCTGGCAGCAGGCGGGGAGGCTGGTGATCCACTGCCCGGAGCTGGCGGCCGGTCTGCCTACGCCCCGACTGCCGGCGGAGATCCTCGGCGGCACGGGCGGCGATGTGCTTGCCGGACGGGCGCGGATCGTGGAAAGCGACGGCCGCGACGTCACCGGACATTATCAGCTGGCCGCCTGGCTGGCCCTCAGCGCCGCCCGGGAAGCGGGCTGTCAGGCAGCGTTACTCACCGACGGCAGCCCTACCTGCGGCAGCCAGTTTGTCTATGACGGTTCCTTTCGCGGACGGCGCAAAGCGGGCGCCGGCGTGGCCGCCGACCTACTCCGCGCCCACGGCATCACGGTATTTTCCGACGGGCAAATCCCGCAGTTGCTCGCCTGGATGGCACAGAAGGAGCAGGATGATGATTCAGTGTAAACGGGTGTATGACCCGCAGGAAAGCAGCGACGGCTATCGGGTGCTGGTCGACCGTCTCTGGCCGCGGGGGATTAAAAAAGAGGCGCTGGCCTGTGATGAGTGGTGTAAGGAGTTAACGCCTTCCGCTGAGCTGCGCAAAGCCTTTCACGGCGAGGCGATCGATTTCGCCCACTTCAGCCAGCGCTATCGTCAGGAGCTCGACGCCCATCGCGAAACGGGCCTGCGGCTGGCGGCGCTGGCGCAACGCCAGCCGCTGACGCTGCTGTACGCTGCGAAGAACACCGAGCAGAATCATGCCCGGGTGTTGGCCGCCTGGCTGGCGGCCCTGCCGGTTACGATTTAGCCGGATGATCCCGGCGCCACAGCGCCCACTCGTCGAGGGTTTCGCCGCTGGGTAGTTTGCACTGGGTGCTGACGCCCTGCGGCGTTTGCACCGGCACCCGGGTGCCGCCGGATTGCTGACAGTATACCGCCGCGGGGTTGGGCATGCCGATGGTTTTCGTCGGCGCAGTGGGCTGCGGCTGGGCACAGCCGGCTAATACCAGTGGCAGAATAGCCAGTAACTTTTTCATTGTTCCTCCCTTTCCTGAATGCCCGGGGATTTTAGCCTGAATCTCCACGTTTTCTCCATCTTGCCTGCACTTTTCCCCCGTAGAGTAGCCCTGTTCTCGAACTGACCAGAGAACAGATCATTCCATAATCAATGAGTTTTTCCCCGTCGCCCCCGACGGGGCTTTTTTTCCCACCGCGTGGACAAGTATTCCCCAGACAGATGTGATAAATTTAAAAATATCACTGTTTATTTGACGCTGATGTCCGTTTGCAGCCCAATATGCTGGGGTGACGTTTGGCGTGCTGGAGCTGTATTATTCATGTCAGATTTTATTCTTGCCCGGGTGTCGCAAACCCTCGCTGCGGAACAGTCCCTGGAAACCCTGGTGCGCCAGCTGCTGGAGATGCTGGAGGCGGTAACGCGAATGGAGTCCACCTACCTCACCCGCATTGATACCAACGCCCAGCGGCAGCAGATCATGTTCGCCCACAACAGCAGCGAAATGCAGATCCCGGAAGGATTTTCCGTCCCCTGGGATGAATCCCTGTGCAAACGCGCCCTTGAGGATCAGTGTACGTTTAGCAATGACGTTGCCAACCGCTGGCACTCCTGCATCGCCGCCCAGGAGCTGGGAATCGCTACTTTTTTAAGCATTCCCGTCCGCCTGGCCGACGGCTCTCTGTTCGGCACCCTCTGCGCCACCAGCCGGCAACAACAGCCTTATAACCTCGAAGGCGAACAGGTCATGGGCCTGTTCGCGAAGCTCATTTCCCACTACGTGGAAAAAGACACCCTGGTGCAACAGCTGCAGGCGGCAAACGTCGCGCTGGAGCTGCACTCGTCTACCGATGAGCTCACCCAGCTTCCCAATCGCCGCGCGCTGTTTAAGCAGCTGGCGTTACGCTTTGCCTCCGCCCGCGCCCAGCAGCAGCAGGTCTCGCTTATTTTTATCGATCTCGATGGTTTCAAAGCCATTAACGATCGGTTCGGCCATCCGTGCGGCGACAGCTTTCTGGTGCAGGTCGGCAAACGACTCACCGCTGTCGCGCGCCGGGAAGATATCGTTGGCCGCCTTGGCGGCGATGAGTTTTTGATCGTCGGTAGCGCCCAGCAGCCTGCCGCACAGCAGGCGTATGTCACGTCCCTGCGTCAGGCTCTGTGCGGCGTCTACTTCCTCGGCGAACAGCGTATCGACTATGAGGGCGCCAGCTTCGGGGTGGTCACCTGCGATCCGCAGAGTATCGATGTTGAAGCGGCCTTACGCGCTGCCGATGAGGCGATGTACCAGGATAAGAAGTCCCGCCGCCAGGAGAATTTCATTCATATTGACTAAAGTACCGCGATATCCAGTATCATGCAGGGCATCATTCGTGGGCACAGGGACACAATCATGAAATTGGGTATTCTTTTCCCGGTGGCGATCTTTATCATCGCCGTCGTCTTTCTCGGCTGGTTTTTTGTCGGCGGCTATGCGGCGCCGGGTGGGGCATAATGAAAAAAAGCACCATTATCATGCTGGTCGTCGCCATCGTGGCGGTGGCCGGCACCCAGTTTGGCTGGTGGTGATCGCCGCGGCGATATTGCGGATTTATCCTATCCCATCAATAAGTTAACCCTTTACACTCACGTTATCCGCCGCGGCATTCTCGGCCCCGGGGAATAAGAATAGCGGGAGAAGTAAGGATGAAAAAACCGATCGTGTTACCGTTGATTATTGCGCTGTGCACGCTGTTATCGGGATGCATTATTGACGATGGATATCATCCCCATCGCCACCACCACCATCATCACTATCATGACGACGACTAATGCTTCACGCTGTTGATAGCCGATAAGACAGGGCGAACCGCGGTTCGCCCGTTGACGCTTAATCCTGACGATCGGCGCCGAGGAAAATAAAGCCGAGGGGGATAGCGAAGAGCGCGGTAAAGACAATGCTGTAAACCGTCACCATCGCCCCCTGCAGGAAGAACATGGACGTCGTCCACTCTGAGTACGGCATATTGTACTCGCTCACCACGCCCCCGAAGGTCGCCCGCCCCACTACCGCCAGCGCGATAGCAAACACCACCGCGAGCGACAGACAGTATTTTTTGCAGTTTTTATTGCTGAGGAGTTTTTGCAGAATCATCGGGGCTTCCTTTTTGCTGAGCGATAAACGGCTGTATATGTAACACCAATGCAATAAAAAATGAAGGGTTTTTGTTACAGGGCAGAATAAGAGACGGCGGGCCGGTCAGCGGGTAACCGGCCCGTGGGGATCAGGACTGCAGGGTAGCCAGGCGCGCGGCGAACCCGACGAAAACAAGACCAATCAGGCTGTTGCCAAGTTTAGCCAGCTTCTTGCGGGTTTTGACGTAGCGGGTGACAAACGAGCCGGAGAGGATCAAAAAGCTCATATAGCAGAAGCTAATCACCTCGAGGGTCAGCGCCAGGATAAAGAACGCCACGCCGGGGGTTTTGGCGTTGACATCGATAAACTGCACGAAAAACGACACATAGAACAGAATCGCTTTCGGATTGGTCAGGCTCAGGGTCAGGGAGCGCTTGAGGATCGCGCTCGCCGGCTCCGCGCTGGCGTCGGACTGGCCGTCGCGCTGGGTCAGCACCGCATAGAGCATTTTGCCCCCGAGCCACAGCAGGTAAATTGCCCCGAGGTAGCGCACGACGTTAAACAACACTGGCGTGGTTTTAATCAGCGTCGCCACCCCGGCGAAGGCCAGAAACATCAGCACTGCGTCGCCAATAAAGACGCCCGCCGCCGCCAGATAGCCTTTCTTCACCCCGTGGGCAATGCCCGTTTTCAGCACGAAAAACGTATTAGGGCCAGGAACGAGGATGATAAACACCGCCCCGACCAGATAAGTTAAATAATTCAGAACACCAAACTCAGCGAACACTCTGCACTCCTTCGCGCACGACTAAAACATGATCCGGCTCACGTTACCCCAACTGTCGGGATTTTGAAAGCGCAGCCTGTGCGGGAAGGTTAATAGACGGAAGGTTCGCCCAGCGGGCGGGTTTTAAAACGACGGTGTACCCACAGATACTGCTCGGGAGCGCGCAGGATCTCGCGCTCAATAACCTTGTTGATATAGCCGGCGGCGATCTGCTTATCCTCACCCGGATAGTCATTCATCACCTCGCTGATATGCAGGCTATAGCCCCGGCGATCCAGCTTACGTACCATGCTGATGCTCAACATTTTCGCGCCCGATAAGCGGGACAGGACATAGGTGCCGTTGGTGGTCGCCGCCTGCGGGACGGAGAAAAAAGGTGCAAAGACGCTGCCCTTGGGACCGTAATCCTGATCGGGCGCGAACCACACCGCTTCACCGGATTTTAAGGCATGCACCAGACCGGTCAGGTTGTTGCGATCGATCATCGCTTTGTTCGAACGCAGGCGACCGCGGGTTTGCACCCACTCCATCAGCGGGCTGTTGTGCGGCCGGTAGGTGGCCATCATTGGCCGACACAGCCCCATCGCGCGGCCGCCCAGCTCCAGCGACATAAAGTGCACGCCGACGACCATTACCCCTTTCCCACCGCTAAGCGCGTGATTAAGGTTGGCGAACCCCTCGACATCAAACCATTTTTTGACCCGCTCGTCGCTCCAGAACCAGGCCATGCCGGTTTCGATAAGCCCCATTCCCAGCGACATAAAGTTTTGATCGATCAGCGTCTCGCGCGCCGCTGGCGACATGTCCGGGAAGCAGAGTTCGATATTACGCCGGGCGATATGTTCGCGGCGTTTAAGAAAGCGACGGGAAAGGCGACCAGCGCTGGTGCCGATAAAATGCAGCAGCGGATAAGGCAGTTGCACGATTAACCAGAGGATGCCGAGCCCGAACCAGGTCAGCCAGTTACGCGGGTGTAAAAGTTGTTTATTAAATACGCAGGCCATGATTTTTCCTGTAAACATTAATTATGTGGTAACGCTTAAGGAAAACAGAATCCATTTATCATCATTAGGCGGTACGTACAGCAAGTTCGACAATACTAATCCGCTGAAATTCCCTCCGGCAAGTAAAAAACAGCAAGCTGACAAAAAAACATAATTGCGGCACATATGTTACTAAATGTAAACTTAAATCTTGAACCACGCTTAATATATTCATCATGCATATCATTTTCACGCTAATCATCAGCGTTACTAACGAAAACAACCGAAAGCTGCCGCAGTGCGGCCCTGGCCGCCGGTGGCAGGCGTCCGCTGAGCCGCGCGATCGGCGGTCTGACCGCGTTGGGATGCATCGTAGTCTGGCAAAGCGAGTATTAAACGCGTCCCACTGCGAAATGCATCTTTTTTAATCCGTCAGCATAAAAAAGATTAAAACGAATTAAAGACAACAATTAAGAATAGACTTATTTAAACCTGCTTTTAAAATAAGCGCGGTGCATTGAAATACTGTGCCCGCCGGACAATAAAAAATATTTCTTTACGCCTCGTGGGAAACACAGGTGGAGTGAATGATGGGCAATGATCCGCCATCGATTTGCATGGAAGCCAGGTCATTGAGAAGAAAGCACGGCGAGGGTGTGAAAAACGCCCTCGCCGCAGAGGATCAGTAGGTATGGAAATATTGCTGAATCAGCTGCGGATCTTTAGTCTGCGTCAGCGCGGTCATCAGCAGTATACGCGCTTTTGCCGGGTTGAGGGAGTCGGCCACCAGCCCGGGCTGGCTGTCATCCGGCGGTACGACGCCGCTGCCGGTACGGGAGGCTCGCACCACCACGATGCCCGCCTGCTGCGCTTTTTTGATACCGGCGGCGCTACGTACCGACACCGACCCCGCCCCGGTTCCGGCGTAGATAATACCGTCGGCATGATGGGCGATCGCCGCATCGTACATATACTCCGGATCGTCCTGGTAACCATAAATAATCACCACCTTCGGCAGAACCTTCAGCTGACGCACATCGAACACCGAGCGCAGCGTGTGAATTTTATCCACCCGCGTCTCGAACTGGGGTTTTCCGCCCACCACGACACCAAGATAGCCCTCCTCGGGCGCCCGGAAGGTATCCAGCGAAGTGGCATTAGTTTTGGTGACAAAGCGCGCCGCGCCGATGCGGTCGTTAAGCACCACCATTACCCCGCGTCCCCGGGCATCAGGATCGGCGGCGACCGTGACCGCTTCCAGCAGGTTCATCGGCCCGTCGGCGCTGATCGCCGTCGCCGGGCGCATCGCCGCGGTAAAGACCACCGGCTTGTTGCTTTTCACCGTCAGATTGAGGAAATACGGGGTTTCATCCAGCGTGTCCGTGCCATGGGTGATCACCACGCCATCGACATCGTCCCGGGCCAATAGCGCATTCACCCGCTTCGAGAGCTCCAGGATAATGTCACTGGTCATATTCTCACTGCCGATATTCGCCACCTGCTCGCCCTCGACGTGAGCGATTTTACTCATTTCCGGCACGGCGTTAATCAGCGTCTGAACGCCAAGCGCCCCGGCTTTGTAACCCGTCGTCTGGGTATTGCTCGCCGCCGAACCAGCAATCGTTCCGCCGGTGGCTAAAATAACAATATGCGGAAGACGCGTCTCGCTAAACGCCAAGCTGCTCATCGTCAATAACGCAATGGCAAGTAATGCTCTAAAATTCATACAGGTCACTCCCTTCATAGACATTAATCAAACTTACGCTTGCTTAATGCAAAGGGCTTGCCAGAATTCATTTCTTTTCTGGGGGGGAAATGGTTAACTATCAGACAATAATAAGGTTCTTAGGACGATATCGCCCAACTCTGGTGCACCACTGGATCTGAAACGGGCAGAGCTATGAACCAAAACATTCTGAGGATTTACCTGTTCAGCAACACACAACACGCATTGCGATCAGATTATCGACACTTCCGTCACCGGCGAGAGCATTTTTGCCCGCCAGGTCACGCGAACGGAGAACAGAGATGCGTATTGCCCTGAAGTCGGCCCTGATGCTGACCACCAGAGTCATCCAGATCATTAACCCTGAACTGCACCGGCATATGCAACGAACGGCCTTAATCGCCCTGACGCTGGCGCAAAGGCTGGAACTGCCTGACGAACGGCAGCAGACCATTTTTTGCGCCGCGCTGCTGCACGATATCGGCGTGCTGGGGGATAAACGCACCATTCATTCGCTGGATGCTATCGATAATATCCACGACCCGCATCAGCGCCAGGGTGTGGCGATGCTGGAGGGATTAGCGACCTTCCAGCCCATCGTTCCCTTTATTCGCGATCACCATTTTAGCCCGAACCACCGGGGCTCCCGCGAACAGCACATTGTCTATTTCGCTGATGCCTTTGAACGGCTGCTGCCGGCCGATAGCCACGTTGCCGCCTGGCCCACGCGGGCGGTGGTGGAACAGTTCGTCGCTTTGCATCGGGAGATCGATCCGCCGCTCTGCGATATCCTGTGCGAGGTCGCTGAAAATGCGAACTTCTGGCAGCACCTTCACCCCGGCCATATTCAGCGGCTGCTGGAGATTATTGGCCCCATCAACACGCGCTATCTGGATATTCACGGTCTGAAGGATGTCTGCCTGCTGATTGCCAAAATCGTCGACACCTACAGCAGCTTTACCGCCACCCATAGCATCATGGTGGGGGAAATCGCCCGCCAGCTTGCCCGCTGGATGCAGCTGCCGGAGCCCACCTGCCAGCAAATACAGATAGCCGGCTATCTACACGATATTGGCAAGGTCTATATCCCACTCTCCATTCTCGAAAAAGAGGGCGAGCTGGATGATGAGGAGCTGAGTCAGGTGCGGGAGCACAGCTACATGACCGGCGAACTTCTCAGCGACTATAGCGAGCTCGGCGACATCATTAACTGGGCCTCGAATCATCATGAAAAAATGGACGGCAGCGGCTACCCTCTGCATCTCGAAAAGGAGCACCTGACCCTCGCCGACCGGATTATCTCCATCGCCGATATTTTCACCGCGCTGACCGAAGATCGCCCTTATCGTAAAGGGATGGCCTGGCAGGAAGCCTTACAGATTATGGAAGCGGATGTTATAAATGGCGCTCTGGATAGCGATGTCTTCCTCGTTTTGCGCCACCATGCGGAAACGCTACACGCCATCATTCTTCAGACCCTTGCCCCTCTGCATAGCGAGCGCCGCCTCTGAAGCGGGCCGCCGTCTTGGCGGGGGCGGAGTTCTATAATCAAAACAGCTTCATCTGCATGCAAGGAAATTCACGGTGAGAATCGCCACCATCACTAACTGGGCTTACGGGATCACCGTTGGCCTGACGCTGGCTTCCGGGAGCGCTATGCTCATGGCCTCCAGCGCCGACCGCGTCGAACGCCAGGCGGTACAGCAGCGCCAGGTCTTTGATACCCTCTCCGACGAGGTGGAAAACGACGCCTGGGCGCTGTCTGACCTCGCCCGGCTGTACGTGATAAAGCCTTCGCCGGAGACGCTTACGCAATATCAGCAGCTGCAGCAGACCGACAAGAGCATAGAGCAGCGGCTGGGCGGCCTGAAAGATAACGGCGCCAGCCGCGAGGAGCTGGCGCTGCTCCAGGATGGCCTGCGGATCGCCAATGAGCTACAGGATGAACAGCAGGCGGCCCTGGCGCATGTCGCTCGCGGCGATGCGCCAGCGGCCATCGCGGTGCTGTACGGCACCGCGTACGAGACTGAACTGGAGCGCATGCAGACGCAGATCGATCGCTTCCGCCAGATGCTTGAGCATCGCGCCGCCGTCGCTATCGACCAGGCCACCGAGCGCTCGCGGATCTGGCGTACGCTGTCGGAAATCATGGTCGGCCTGACCGCCCTGATGTTTTTGTTCGTCCTCGGCTTCATTCTCAAACGCCGGGTGCTCTACCCGGTGGTTCGCCTGAGCGACGTGGTCCAGCGTCTCGCCTCCCAGGATTATGCGGTAGAGACGCCGCACTTTACCCAGGTGGATGAGATTGGTGACATGGCTCAGGCGATCCGCATTTTTCGCGAGAACGGCCTGGCCCGTCAGCGGCTGGAGCAGCAGCGCGACGCCGACTGGGCGATCCGCGAGCTGCTGGCGCGTATGACTCAGCGGCTGCAGGGCTGTGAAACCATTGAGGATGTGATTAAGGTGGCGGAGCGGTTTGCGCCGAATATCGCCCCGACGATCCCCGGTAAACTGTATGTTCTGGATACCGACCCCTGGCAGATGCGCTGCGTGGCGCAGTGGCTGTCGCCCGCCGGTGAGACGACGCCCTTTTCTCCCGACGACTGCTGGGCGATACGGCGGGGNNACCCGCCGGTGCAGGGCGAGCCCGATATCACCTGCTATCATCTGCCGGAGACGCACGCCGGCCAGTCGCTCTGCGTACCGCTCATCGCCCAGGGCGAAGCCATTGGCCTGCTGACTTTCCAGAACGTCACCGCCAGTGACGCTCCTTCCCGGGCCTATCTCGAGCTGATGGCGGAAGCGTTGGGCCTGGCGCTGGCCAATCAGCGTTTGCGCAGCGCCCTGCTGGAAAAAGCGCTGTTCGATTCCCTGACCGGCCTGCGTAACCGCCATCATCTTGACGAAGCGCTGCATTCGCAGATGGCGCTGGCGGTCCATACCCATACTCCGCTGAGCTGTCTGATGATCGACATCGATCATTTTAAAACCATCAATGATCGCTATGGCCATGAGGCTGGGGATCTGGTGATTAAGAGCGTTGCGACCATTGTGCAGCGCGCGGTGCGCGATATCGGCATGGCTTTCCGCTACGGGGGCGAGGAGTTTTTAGTGCTGCTCCCCGGGATTGACGAAGCCGGGGCGCACCAGTGCGCCAGCGAGATCTACACCCAGGTGCGCAATATGACGCTGCGCGATGGTCTGACCGAGATAGGCCAGGTGGATGTGTCGATTGGCATCGCCAGCTACCCGCAGCACACCCAAAGCGATAGTCTGCTTCGCGCGGCGGATGCCGCGCTGTACCGGGCGAAAGAGCTGGGCCGTTCAAGGATTGTCAGCTTTGGCCGCCTGAAGACCAGCTAACCGGGACTATCGCTCAGCGGTATTAAGCAGCGAGATAACTTTCCTTACCACTGCCGAACGAATATGGCGGTGGTAAACCATGCTCAGCTCACTCTCCGCCAGCCGATCCTGGAGATCGATATACACCACGTTATCAAGGCGTAAGGCCCGCGCCGAGAGCGGAACCAACGCCACTCCCACCCCGGCGGAGACCAGGCTAATCATCGAGGTAACGTCGTTAATCCGCTGCGCCACCTGCGGCGTAAAGCCCGCGACGCGACAGGCATCCATAAAAACCTGCTCCAGTCCGGTGCCCTGCGGATCGTCAAGCGAGATCCAGTTGTCAGTGCGCAATGAGGCCAGATTAAGCGCGCCCACGCCGGCCAGCGGATGCTGTTGATAGAGCGCCAGGCAGAGCTTTTCACGTACAAACGGCCTGACCACCAGCGCGTCCGGCGGCGAGGCCAGCGGCGCGCGGATGATGGCGATATCCAGACGCAGATCCAACAGCGCTTCGTAGAGCATTTGCACATCCCCCTGCACCAGCGACAGCTCAATCCCCGGCCAGTCGGCGCGCAGCCGGCGCAGGAGCCCCGGCAGTTTACTGTCGTACATCGCGCTGGAGACATACCCCAAATGCAGCCTCCCCTGCTCGCCCCGCGCGGTGCGCTGGGCGTCCAGCACCGCCTGATCGGCCATTTCCAGCGCCAGCCGCGTCTTGTGTAAAAAGGCCTCGCCCGCGGCGGTCAGAGTCAGACGGCGGTTAGCGCGGGAAAAGAGCACCACGCCCAGGCGCTGCTCAAGCTGCTTAATCTGCTGACTGAGGGCGGGCTGGGCGATATGTAACCGCTCCGCCGCCCGGTGCATATGCAACTCTTCGGCAACGACCACAAAATGGCGTAACGCTCGCAAGGACATGGTAGGACTCCTCCCTACAAATTGATAAGAAAAAGCTTATCAATAAAGCATAAATGATGCAATTGATAACCATTAGCCTGCGAAGCATACTGTGCGCATCGATACGCTAAGGAGAACATCATGACCGCACCGATTCAGGATCTGCGCGACGCCATCGCGCTGCTGCAACAGCATGACAATCAGTATCTCGAAACCGATCATCCGGTTGACCCTAACGCCGAGCTGGCCGGTGTTTATCGCCATATCGGCGCGGGCGGCACCGTGAAGCGCCCCACTCGCATCGGGCCGGCGATGATGTTTAACAATATTAAGGGTTATCCACACTCGCGCATTCTGGTGGGTATGCACGCCAGCCGCCAGCGGGCCGCGCTGCTGCTGGGCTGCGAAGCCTCGCAGCTGGCCCTTGAAGTGGGTAAGGCGGTGAAAAAACCGGTCGCGCCGGTGGTCGTCCCGGCCAGCAGCGCCCCCTGCCAGGAACAGATCTTTCTGGCCGACGATCCGGATTTTGATTTGCGCACCCTGCTTCCGGCGCCCACCAACACCCCTATCGACGCCGGCCCCTTCTTCTGCCTGGGCCTGGCGCTGGCCAGCGATCCCGACGACGCCTCGCTGACCGACGTCACCATCCACCGCTTGTGCGTCCAGGGCCGGGATGAGCTGTCGATGTTTCTTGCCGCCGGCCGCCATATCGAAGTGTTTCGCCAGAAGGCCGAGGCCGCCGGCAAACCACTGCCGATAACCATCAATATGGGTCTCGATCCGGCCATCTATATTGGCGCCTGCTTCGAAGCCCCTACCACGCCGTTCGGCTATAACGAGCTGGGCGTCGCCGGCGCGCTGCGTCAACGTCCGGTGGAGCTGGTTCAGGGCGTCAGCGTCCCGGAGAAAGCCATCGCCCGCGCCGAGATCGTTATCGAAGGTGAGCTGTTGCCTGGCGTGCGCGTCAGAGAGGATCAGCACACCAATAGCGGCCACGCGATGCCGGAATTTCCTGGCTACTGCGGCGGCGCTAATCCGTCGCTGCCGGTAATCAAAGTCAAAGCAGTGACCATGCGAAACAATGCGATTCTGCAGACCCTGGTGGGACCGGGGGAAGAGCATACCACCCTCGCCGGCCTGCCAACGGAAGCCAGTATCTGGAATGCCGTCGAGGCCGCCATTCCGGGCTTTTTACAAAATGTCTACGCCCACACCGCGGGTGGCGGTAAGTTCCTCGGGATCCTGCAGGTGAAAAAACGTCAACCCGCCGATGAAGGCCGGCAGGGGCAGGCCGCGCTGCTGGCGCTGGCGACCTATTCCGAGCTAAAAAATATTATTCTGGTTGATGAAGATGTCGACATCTTTGACAGCGACGATATCCTGTGGGCGATGACCACCCGCATGCAGGGGGACGTCAGCATTACGACAATCCCCGGCATTCGCGGTCACCAGCTGGATCCGTCCCAGACGCCGGAATACAGCCCGTCGATCCGTGGAAATGGCATCAGCTGCAAGACCATTTTTGACTGCACGGTCCCTTGGGCGCTGAAATCGCACTTTGAGCGCGCGCCGTTTGCCGACGTCGATCCGCGCCCGTTTGCACCGGAGTATTTCGCCCGGCTGGAAAAAAACCAGGGTAGCGCAAAATAAGCAATAGCCGCCGGTAAACGGCGGCATTTTTCCATGCCGCGCGATCCTGAGCGGATGGCGCAGGCAGGATTAATTGATCGCAGCGGCGAGATCTTTTTTCACCAGCTCGCGCAGCTCAGAAATCAGCACCTGGCTTACGTCGAAATGGCGATCGGGGCGTTACGCATGGGGGTATTTACAGGGAATGATCCTTCATAAAAAAGAGAGGCGCTTATCACTGCGCTAATAAAGACTATCAGTAGCAAAGGGGGAATTTAAAACTGGAAAATAAAAGAATAGCAGGTAACCGAAACCAGCCCCCGGTCGACCCTCAACCGCAAAGAAAAATATATTCTTCCTTCCAGTAGCGGCCCTGACCTATGATGTCCCCGGCAGAAGTGATTAACCGTTTTTGCTTTTCGGTTTCGATACCCTCAACGATCACATGGCCGGTCAGGGTATGAATAGACTGCAACAGACCGGGCAAAGCGGGGTCGTTTTCTTTATCCCAGAAGTAATCCTTATCAACTTTGACGCAATCGAAGCGGAATCTCTCCAGCAGCGGGAAGGAGGTTCGCCCGCGACCAAAATCATCCAGCCAGACCGGACAAAGCGCCGCCAGCGTGCTTAGCGCCGTCAGCTCGCGGCCGGCGATAAACTCATGAAAATTCTCATTTATCTCCAAAGCAATATGCTTACACGAGCGCAGAAAATCGCAGAGATAGCGGTCCGTCAGAATAAAATGGCTTAATAAATCATCGATATTGAGCGAGATCGGCTTATTATCGACCAGGGAAAAATCAAATACGGAAAGCAACTCGATTTGTCGGGTAAATAGTGCAAGCTTATCGCTTTCGGTAAGCGTGGAGAAAGAAAACGCGGGCGCTGAGGCGTTATTTCGTGCGGGTGCTATAATATCTTTAGTGAGCAATTCCCACGAGTGGCAGCTGCCATCATCGCTAATAGCGGGCTCCAGTACGAAGCGATAGGAGGTATTTTTCGCGTTTTCTTCAACCATTTAAAAAATACCAAAAATAAGAAAGGGTTAAAGCATGTCATATATTTCCCGCCAACAAAAATAGTTTAAAATGATCGATAAGAAACATTCGATAGCTAAAAACTATCAACATATAATTTATTGATCGGTAAAGTGAATTAATATAAATTAGCCACCGCTGTCGCATGCGTTTAGACAACAATTAAAATATTGTTTCAAACCAGCCAGTTACATGACGAGCCGCATCCAGTCGTAGCCACATTACGCTTTTCCCCGGCGGCAAAAAAAAGCGTGGTGTAATAAAAATCAAAAATACAAGCCGCCAGTTTTCGTCCTCTCGTATGCCAAAAGATGAATAATCTCTGACCCAACGCAACCGCTTGCCGATAATAAAAACGCGGCCCCGGTCAACGAAACGTCATACTTTACCGCTACCTTGCTGGCAGAACAGGCGCAGCGGATAAAGAGCAGTGAAAAGAAAATACATGGTTCCACTGGCGCTAATGCTCCTCATGCTCATCGCCAGCGCATGGCTGGAACCGGCCCCGCGGCCTGTCGCCAGAGGGCTGTGCGTCTGGTTCGACGGGGCAATGGTCAACTGTCTGCAGAGGCAACGGCTGGGCGAAAGGTTGCCGACTCACTCGCTGGCCAGGCGGTAAACGGGCACTAGTCGGGTGGTATTGAACAAATTGTCGCTGACCTCCACCTCCGTCGTGACAATCGTCATACCGGACCGGCGCAACTGCGCGATGTCCGCCGCCACTCGCTGACTGCCGAACCAGAACAGGGCGTCGAGAGCGGTGACCGGCAGGCCGGCGTTCAGCGCCTGGCGGAGCCGCTCCCGGGCCGGCTTTATCTCCCGGGCAATCTGCTGGTACGGGGCCGCCGTCAGCCCGGTTGCATCGACGCGACGAATGCGGTTTGCCAGGCGGTAATGAAAGGCTTCCGGTACAGCCTGTAAATCCTGTTTCAAACTATAGACGCAGCCGTAACGTTTGCCGTTGAAAACGGCGGCTTTACGGCTAAGCTGCAACGTCTCGCGAACATCGGCGATTAGCTGCGGCGCGCGCACCAGCAGCAGGCGAAAAGGCAGCTCGAAGCTGGTGACATAGTCGACGTTCAGTAACGCAATGCGCAGGCGCTCCTCTGCCCCGGCCCGCAGCTGACGACACTCCAGGTATACTTCGCGCCACTGCTCCCGGAGCCGTGGCGTCTCACCGGCTTCGGTAAACTGGTATTTTTCAATATCGTAATCAATTCTCCCGGCCACCGCGCATTCCTTTCTGAATCAGTCCGCGGGTTATATTATCATCCTCCGACGCCGTCCCCTATGCCCAACGCCGCTGTCGTTGTCGTTGTCGTTGTCGATTATTTACGATAAAGATAACGGGTGATGATCACATCAAGAACAAACAGCAGGAAGATAACGCTGCTTAACCATAATAAGCCTGCGAATAAATCAAGTAATTGCATCGTTGTTCCCTCGCCGTTGGCCCTAAAAAAGACGCTCCATCACCATAAAGTAGTTAACAACCACCTTACCAGCCACAGAATAAAATTATTTAGCACGATGCTATCCCGAGCCCGCACAGATTCATTTTATTGTCATTAATTTGTCATCAAAAAATGTCTATCATCAACCGGCGCCGCAGGGTCGTCTCTGCCGTCATGGTATGGCGGACAACGCGTCGCCACGCGGTTTAACAACACGGAATAACCTCGCCCTACCTCATTCTTACTGTCATTGCATAATTTTATATCAGGCACGTTTGTCATCCTGCTGAATAATCCGTAAAAGCGCCGTAAGCAATAAAACCCCTGCAGATTGGTTTACCATGGAGAAATAAGATGCCTAGCGAAAAAGCCCGCAGCCTTGACCATTTCTATGAATTACTGGCGACAGGACAACACCCGAAGATTGAGCTCGATTTTGATGTCGCCGCGGACGATTTTTTTAAAATCGCCACCGAGTTTGGCGATATTGGCGCGAGGATCACCCGGGTTAACGAACGATTTATTATTAAGATCAAGCCACCGAAGGCATAAACACCCGGCCCGAGTCGTTGCAGCAGATCACCGGTTTGTGCGCATCCCTCTCGGTCATCCCTGACCGGACGGCGCGACGCGCCGGCAAATCCTCACCTGCCGGCGCGAATCAGGCTCAGTGATAGCCCTCGCTGCCGGAGACTTTGCCGCGAAAGACATAGTAGCTCCAGGCGGTATACATCAGGATCACCGGGATAATGAGCAGCGCGCCCGGCAGCATAAATACCTGGCTGGACGGCGGCGCAGCGGCATCCCACAGAGAGATATGCGGTGGGATAATGTTCGGCCAGACGCTGATCCCCAGCCCGCTGAAGCCGAGGAAAATCAGGCCCAGCGTCAGGATAAAGGGACGGGCATGGCTGGCGGGGCGCGCGCTCAGGCGCCAGATCCACAGGCTCAGAGCCAACACCAGAATCGGCACCGGCACGAACCAGAAGAAATTGGGCAGCGTAAACCAGCGTTCCGCCACGTAGCGCCAGCCCAACGGCGTCCAGACGCTGACCACCGCGATCACCACCATCAGCGCCAGCAGTACCTTGCGGGTCAGCTCGCGCATCCGCTGCTGCAGCGCGCCTTCGCTTTTCATAATCAACCACGTGGTGCCCAGCAGCAGATAGGCCACCACCAGCCCCAGACCGCAGAACAGATTGAAAGGGGTAAGCCAGTCCAGCGTCGAACCGGCGAAGCGGCGGTCAGCCACCGCAAAGCCGTTGATAAACGCGCCGACGACAATCCCCTGGCTGAAGGTCGCCAACAGCGAGCCGCCGGCAAAGGCATAGTCCCAGAAGATGCGATGCGAGGGAACCGCTTTAAAACGAAATTCAAAGGCCACGCCGCGAAAAATCAGGCCGATGAGCATCGCCGTCAGCGGGATAACCAGCGCATCGGTGATCACTGCATAGGCCAGCGGAAAGGCGCCGAACAGCCCTGCCCCGCCGAGCACCAGCCAGGTTTCGTTACCATCCCAGACGGGGGCGACGCTGTTGACCATCACATCGCGCTCTTCGCCATCATGCACCACGCTGAACAGCATCCCAATACCTAAATCGAAACCATCCATCACGATATACATCAGCGTGGCGAAGACAATGATGACAAACCAAATCACCGAGATATCGATGCTCATGATGCGTTCTCCTCATCACGCACCGGCTCAGCCGCTGAGAGCGGACGCGCCGGGGTGCCTGCGGTTTGCGAGGTCAGCTCCGTCACCGGCTGCGGCCCTTTTTTGATAAGCCGGAAAATATAGTAATACCCCACGCCAAACACGGCGCAGTAAACCACGATAAATACCAGCAGGCTGATGGCCATCTGCAGGGTGCTGTGCAACGACACCGCATCCCGCGTGCGCAACAACCCGTATATCACCCACGGCTGGCGGCCCATCTCGGTGGTCACCCACCCGGCGACCAGGGCAATAAGACCGGCGGGCCCCATACAGAGCGCAAACCACTGGAAGGGACGCGAGTGGTACAGCCGCCGCCGATAGCGCAGCCAGGCGCTGCAGATCCCTAAGGCGATCATCAACACGCCCATCCCGACCATGATGCGAAACGACCAGAAGACGGCGGGCGAATAGGGTCGGTCCTCTTTCGGGAAGTCTTTCAGGGCCGGCACCTGCTTATGCAGGCTGTGGGTAAGGATCAGGCTACCGAGAGCGGGGATCTCAAGACCATAGCGGGTCCGCTCCTGCTCCATGTCCGGCAGGCCAAACAGCAGCAGCGGCGTGGCCTCGCCGGGGCGATTTTCCCAGTGCCCTTCGATGGCCGCGATCTTCGCCGGCTGATGCTCAAGGGTGTTAAGACCATGCATATCCCCCACCACCGCCTGGATCGGCGCCACCAGCAGCGCCATCCACATCGCCATCGACAGCATTTTGCGGATGGCCGGCGAGTCGTTGCCGCGCAGAAGATGCCACGCGGCAGACGCCCCGACGAACATGGCGCTACTGAGAAACGCGGCTATCGCCATATGGAACAAGCGATACGGAAAAGAGGGGTTAAAGATAATCGCCAGCCAGTCCTGCGGGATGAGATGGCCATTTTCGATGATAAAACCCTGCGGCGTCTGCATCCAGCTATTGGAGGCAAGGATCCAGAAGGTAGAAACCAACGTGCCAAGCGCCACCATGCAGGTGGTAAAAAAATGCAGCGCTGGCGGCACTTTATTCCAGCCAAACAGCATCACCCCGAGGAATCCCGCTTCAAGGAAGAAGGCGGTCAGCACTTCGTACAGCAGCAGCGGGCCGGTAATACTGCCAGCGAACTGGGAAAATCCGCTCCAGTTGGTGCCGAACTGATAGGACATGACTAATCCGGAGACTACGCCCATGCCAAAATTGACGGCAAAAATTTTCAGCCAGAAATTGTAGAGTGAACGCCAGACATTATCCCGGGTTCGCAGCCACATCCCCTCAAGCACCACAAGGTAGCTGGCAAGGCCGATGGTGATGGCCGGAAAGAGGATATGGAAGGATACGGTAAAGGCGAATTGCAATCGGGCCAGATGAAACGCGTCGAATTCAAACATATTCCACACCCATCATTGTGAATCGCCCCGGCCGCAGCCGGGGCTCATGCGAACATCACTTAGCCGATGATGAAGTGTTTTGCTTCCCGGCGCCGAGTTCGGCGCCGGTCAAAGGATCGCCCTGCGGGTCAGACTGCGTTCGCTTCAGCATCGCTTTGCACAGCGCTTCCTGCTCTGGCGTCAGGCCGACAGAAGCACTACCATCTCCGCCATCTACGGCCGGCTGTGGATCCTTGACATAATCGAAGTGTTTGTCACTGTTCCAGCTGCCGCGTACTTCTCCACCTTCAGACATATTGTAGTAGGTGTTAGCGTACTCGCTAATGGGCGGCAATTTGCCCGGTGGATAGTTGTTGCGAATCGACTGCAGGGCCTTCTCAAAAGAGAGCTGATGCGCCGCTTCGCGGGTCATCAGGAAGGCCAGCGCGTCTTTCACGCCAGGATCGTCGGTCACGTTGATCAGGCGTTCATAGACGATCTTCGCCCTCGCCTCCGCCGCGACATTCGACCGCAGGTCGGCGGTGGGTTCGCCGATAGTATCAATGTAGGCCGCCGTCCACGGCACGCCCGCCGAGTTGGTCAGCGGGGTACCGCCGCCGTACAGCAGGGATGTAATATGGCTGTCATTGCCGTTGGCGGTGAGCGAACGATAGAGTTCCGCCTCGCTCTCGGTGCCCTCCGCCAGGGCTCCTTTGGCGCCTTTATTCAGCATGCCGACCAAAGTGCCAATGATCTCCAGATGGCTCAACTCCTCTGTCGCGATATCCATCAGCATATCTTTGCGGCCGGGATCGTCATCGCTTAATCCCTGGGTGAAATAACGACACGCGGCGGCCAGCTCGCCCTGAGGGCCGCCAAACTGTTCGAGCAGTAAATTCGCGAGCCCCGGATTCGGTTCAGCAACGCGTACGGTATACTGCAGTTGTTTCACATGACGAAACATAGGCCTGCCTCCTGGGTTATTTTTTCGCTTCTACGCCGTCAGCATCTGAACGCAGGAGAAACTGCTCCGTGGTCTGAGGAATATGTTTAATCAGCCAGTCGGCCATTTCCCGCTCTTCCGCCAGTATGGCTTCAATGGCTGGGATGGAGGCGGTATCGCCTGCTTTTTCAGCGGCCGCCAGTAGAGAGGTATAGCAGGCGATTTCAAACTGCTCGAAAACGTACCCGCTGATCGAGCCTTTGACGATTTCATCGGAAGGAAACATCCCGCCGATGGACTGGCCGAGAGCCGCCATTTTACTCATCGAATCTTTAATCACCGAGCGCGAAATCTCATTGCGGTCGAGGATCTCTTCCAGCACGGTAATTTGCCGTTTGGTCTCGTTAACATGCTGTTCGATTCTGGCACGGAGATCCGGATAATTATCGATACGGCCAGCCATTGATTCCAGCATGGACTCTGCCTGTTTTTCCATGGCATGCGCATCTCGTAGCCAGTCATGGTAATGTTCAACGTGATTCATCGTGATTTCCTCGTGTCAGGGAGAGTTTATTTTTCCGCTTTCTTATTAATATTACCTACCGCCAGATCGGTTAATTTCACATCGGTTTGTTTTTCTTCTTCCAGGGTTTCGGCAAGCAGTTTGGCTGCTTTTTTATAGCCCAACTGCTCTGCCAGGGTGACCAGAGTACCGTAACTGGCAATTTCGTAATGCTCGACCTTTTGCGCAGCGGCAATTAATGCAGCATCACGTACCTCATTTTTTTCCGTGCTCTCAACGACTTCATTAGCTTCTTCGATTAATCCTTCCATGGCCACGCATTTCATGCGTTTGATTTTCAGGTTGGATTCCTGTTCAATAATCTGGTCGATACGTTCGATCTGGCCCTGGGTTTCTTCAAGATGAGCATTGAACGCCGCGCTGAGTTTTTCACTGGACGCCGCTCTGGCTAGTTTAGCCAGCCCGCGGGTTAATTGTTTCTCTGCGCTGTAGGTATCTGAGAGCAGGTGAATAAATACATCTTCAATGCTTTTCATATTCATAGAAATACCTTCTGGAGTCAGAAAATAACTGCGAGTCTGTGACAGACTCGCAGGAGATACTTTCACTTCAGGGTGCAAGGAAAAGGATAATCAGGAATTATCGGACTTGCGGCCACCGCCGTGGCTATTCTGTCCGCCTTTTTTACCCGCTTCGGACGCACGCTGCGGATCATTTTTAAAGTTCCCGCCGCTGTGCTGACCACCTTTACGACCTGCTTCAGAAGCTTTTTCACGGTCTTCAGCAAAATTACCGGAACCACCACGATGCTCTGCCATATTTCACCTCATGTATATCGGTTATGTCAGTACGATACGAAAATATTCCGTATCACTCGTCGTTCGATATTTAAATCTAGCGGGTAATGCTGGTTAGTCAAATTATTATTCCGTTTTTTCGACACCTTTTAGCAGTAATTCGGAATAATTCTACAAGACACCTGAAAAATAACCAGACGGCACCTTGCCGCTAACTCACTGTGTTCAGGGAAATAATGTATGCAGATCACCTCTGCGGCAAAGAATTATCTATACCGGAGGATTACTACCGTTGGGTTATATAACGAAGCGGCAGCATTGCTCTTTGCCAGACTGAAATTCAGAATTTTTCCTGGTTTTACGGATAAAAAAAGCCGCTGGGGAAGCGGCTAGCAAACAAAATGGAGCGAATATCATGCCCGATTAATACTGGCACACATAAGGGCAATAGGCAAATAACTCGAACAGACCAGCCGGGAAATAAGCGAAGCGTGGAATATATTCAGCTCCTGGAATATCACGCAGTTCCATTATTAGTACTCTACGCTTTATTTTTTACGATGATTTATCGGTGACGATAGCAGCCGTTCACCAGGCCGAAGAACCGCATGCTGTCAACCTTTCTCTCGAGGAGAATATTCTATGAAAGCACTCACTTATCACGGCCCGCATCATGTCAGCGTCGACACCATGCCTGACCCGGCTCTTGAGGCAGCGGACGATATTATTCTGCGCGTCACCGCGACAGCGATTTGCGGTTCCGATCTGCATCTGTACCGCGGAAAGATCCCCGGCACGCACCATGGTGATATTTTCGGCCATGAATTTATGGGGGAAGTGGTGGAAGCCGGTTCCGAGGTCACCGCGGTCCGCAAAGGCGACCGGGTGGTTATCCCGTTTGTCATCGCCTGCGGAGACTGCTTCTTTTGTCGCTTGCAGCAGTATGCCGCCTGCGAAAGCACCAATAGCGGCCAGGGAGCGACGCTCAATCGAAAAGGCATTTCGCCACCGGCGGCGCTGTTTGGCTATAGCGATTTGTACGGCGGGATCCCGGGCGGCCAGGCGGAATATGTACGGGTCCCCAAAGCCAATACCGGACCGTTTAAAGTGCCAGACACCTTACCCGATGAAAAGGTGCTGTTTCTGTCAGATATTCTGCCCACCGCCTGGCAGGCGGTTAAAAACGCCGAGGTCAAACCCGGCAGTAGCGTGGCTATTTTTGGCGCCGGCCCGGTAGGCCTGCTCTGCGCCTCCTGCGCCAGGCTCAATGGCGCAGAACAGATATTTATCATCGATCATAACGATTACCGACTCGATTTCGCGCAACAACGCTATGGCGCGATCCCGATAAACTTTGACCACCATGACGATCCTGCGCAGTGGATTATCGATAACACGCCGGGCCATCGCGGCGTCGACTCGGTGATCGACGCCGTGGGCTTCGAGGCGAAAGGTAGCCTTACGGAAACCGTCCTCAGCACCCTGAAAATCGAGGGGAGCAGCGGAAAAGCCCTGCGCCAGTGCATCGCCGCCGTGCGCCGCGGCGGCATCGTCAGCGTACCCGGGGTTTACGCCGGTTTCATCCACGGCTTTATGTTTGGCGATGCCTTTGATAAAGGACTGACCTTCAGGATGGGACAAACCCACGTCCACGCCTGGTTGCCGGATCTGCTGGCGCTTATTGAGCAAGGGCTGCTTACCCCGGAGGAGATTGTCACTCACCATATGCCGCTGGAGGAGGCCGCGCGCGGCTATCAGATCTTTGAGAAACGTGAAGAGGCGTGCCGCAAAGTGATCCTCGTACCGGGAATGCAGCCCGGGAAAGCGACCCTCTGAGAAGGCGATTACCGCGCAAGGAAATTCTCGGCGGACCGATCGCGGCATGATATAAACATAGCGTGCTTTGGCCCGCCGTCGCTGATATAGCCGTTCACCAGAGGAGAAGTTGATGCTCGAGTTACGTCCGAATTGCGAATGCTGTGATAAAGATCTGCCGCCAGACTCACCCGAGGCGTTTATCTGTTCGTTCGAGTGCACCTTTTGCCGGGACTGCATGACGACGCGACTGAACGGACATTGCCCGAACTGCGGCGGCGAACTGGTGCGGCGCCCTGTGCGTCCCGAAGAGGCGCTGCGGCGCCACCCCGCCTCCACCCTGCGCCGCCATGCACAGTAGGCGAGACGCAGGTCTCCCGGCTAAGGTTAAAATTCACGCCCGAGGAGAGCGCGGAGCCTGAAGGCGTGACCGGTGGCAGACAACGTGCTCTTTCGATTATCGCCCGGCGGCGCTTCGCTAGTCCGGGCGAGCGTTTCCGGGTTCATATTCTGCATGTCAGTAAAACGGCTTTCCCGCCCGTACTGCCCGTCGGCGATCGCTTTCATCGATAGCCGCAGCCCTCAGGGTTTATCCCCCCACATCGCGATTTCACTAAAACTCAGCCAGCCCTGTGCACTCAGGCTGCCGTATCGCATGGCTGGCGGTCTTTTTTATTCACCATCGCAATAACGCTGGAAGCATTTCCGTTGCAATCGTTGATCTCCTGCCAGGCATATTTCGCTGCACACCGAAGCTTCCTGCTCTGGCCGTCAGTAGACTGCCGGGAAATTCACCATGGAGCAGACTTATGATTGCGGTACTTTTTGAGGCCGACGCCTTACCACAAGCACAGGAAAGATATCTTCAGCTGGCGGCCGGGCTGACGCCTTTGCTTTCAGACACGCCGGGGTTTATTGCCATTGAGCGCTTTCAGAGCCTGAGTACGCCCGGCAAAATCCTCTCGTTATCCTGGTGGGAAGATGAAGCATCGGTGGCCAACTGGCAGCAAAATGAGCGGCATCTGGCTGCCCAGCGCGAAGGCAAAGCATCGATTTTTTCATATTACAGAATACGCGTCGCCCGCGTGTTCCGGGATTACGCATCGGATCGGGGAGCACAGTCAGATGTATGACATTCACGTGATTCTCAGCAACTCGCCGGGCTCGCTTGGCGCAATGGGTATGGCGCTGGGTAACAACGGCGTGGGGCTCGAAGGCGGTGGCGTATTCACCACGCCTGATGCCGGACATGCGCATTTTCTGGTGGAAGACGGTGAGACAGCCCGCAGGGTGCTGACCGAGGCCGGCTTTACGGTCAGCAATGTATGCCGTCCTCTGATACGAAAGTTACCTCAGGAACGACCAGGGGAACTGGGAGACATCGCAGACACCCTGGCCCATAATGGTATTAATATTCTGGTACAGTACAGCGACCACCGTAACCGGCTCATTCTCCTTACCGATGATGACGCCCGGGCAGCGGAAGTGACCAAAAAATGGGCCATACTTTCTGAATGAATCTCCTGAAACCGCAGCAAGACAGTGAGCCAGAGGAGGCGCTGGAAACCGCTATGGCGATGGTGGCCTCCGCCCTCTCTGACTCGTCAAGGGTCAGTATTCTCTGCGCGCTGATGGACGGGCGCGCATGGACGGCAACCGAACTCAGTACGGTCGCCGAGGTGTCCGCCTCCACCACCAGCGGCCATCTTGCCCGGCTGCTCAGCAACGGACTGGTGGTGTGTCTCGCGCAGGGGCGCCACCGCTATTACCGCCTGGCGGGCTCGCATATTGCCGGGCTGCTGGAAAACCTGATGGGCGTCTCTATGCAAGCGCATAAGACGCTTCTCCCCAGCACGCCGGTTAATCTTCGCTACGCTCGGACCTGCTACGATCATCTGGCGGGCGAGCTGGCGGTCAATATTTATGAATTTATGCTGAGGGAAAAATGGCTGGCGGCAGATGGCCTGGCCCTGACGTCAGCCGGTAAAACCCAGCTTGAACGCCTTGGCGCAGTGTTTAACGCCCGCCCACGGCGTAAGCCTTGCTGCCCCTGTCTCGACTGGAGCGAAAGACGTTTTCATCTGGGCGGCGACGCCGGCTCGGCGCTAATGACGCTGTTCCTGCAAAAAGGATGGATAACGCGCGCACCGGGATATCGGGAAGTACAAGTGACGGATAGCGGCAGAGCGGCGCTGTCCCGGCTGTTTAATCTGAAAGTGCGCGGATAGCCTGAGTTTAGGCTACAGCACATTTTCGCCGAACGGCCCCGGTTTAAGCCGGTCGGGCCATCAGTATGACGCCTGGCGTGCAATCCGTTTTCATGCGAGCTCTTACGGCAAATGGATCTCTCCCTGTCATGAGGTATATAGCTTTGTTGAACGTTGCGCTGCGGGACATTCGCCATCGCCTAATGCTTCAAGCGTCCGGCAGAATAATTGCCTGAAGGCGAAAAAAAACGAGAGCCCATCGGCTCCCGCTTTTACTTAATCCACCAACGGGATTACATATTCGCGATAATCGCGTCGCCAAACTCGCTACATTTCAGCAGTTTAGCGCCTTCCATCAGACGTTCGAAGTCATAGGTCACGGTCTTGGCGGCGATAGCGCCTTCCATGCCTTTGACGATCAGGTCTGCGGCTTCGAACCACTGCATGTGGCGCAGCAGTAGTTAACCAATAACATCATTACTTGTTGATTTAAATAGAAAAATAGGTATTTTTGATACGTTATTAATGTGTTTAACCTAAGCCCTAACCTATTGAAATTCATTAGTATATTTTCAGTTTTGATAACTGGCTTTGAGTTTTTCAGCTCATCTGGATAGTGAATTATTAGCCAATAATACTTACTCCCTGTGAGTCGGGTTAAATATCTCCGGTGTTATAACTCATGATTTGAAAAGAAAATAAAAAAGCCTCGGAATCCGAGGCTTGCATTGGAACAAGCAGCGCCATTATATTATTTAATTACTACCTACCATGTAATGATTGCTCTTTTCCAAACCATCTTCCCTTTTTGTTCTTCTTTTATATGCAGAATCCTTTTCATAATAAAATATAAAATAAGAGAAAACGCAATGATAGCAATATATGTCCCGATACCGAAAGATACCAGAAACACAACCAAGATCCCAAAGAGCGCTACCAGTAAAGATGTGCAGATAGATATCAAATTAATTGTCTTGCGTGCGTCTCTTGATACATAGCCTTTAATCTTAAATGCATGGCAGCTGTGGCAGTGGTCCTCATTAATTAAAACTGCACCACAAAATGGACATTTATCATCTTTTGTTGTCATTTATTTTAAATCTCAACATAATAGTAATCACTCATCCACAACCTTCCCTGGCAAGCGCAATCAACAACAGAATGTACTTTATTTTTTTGTTCTATTGTCTCAACTCCCTCAACAATCACGAAATTGCAGTATGATTTTATTTTATTTATTCTTTTAAAGAATTCGCTCTCACTCTGTATTTCCCAGAAATAATCTTTATCAATTTTTATACATTCAAAATTAAACATATCAATAATTGTTAAACTTGTTAAGCCCCTTCCAAAATCATCCAGCCATACTGGACACAATTTTGAAAGACACTTTAAGTCAACCATACAGCATTTAGTATTGAATTCATGAAAATACTCGTTAATCTCAAAAGCAATGTTTTTTTGGTTTTTTAAGTAATCACCAATATATTTATCGTTCAAAATACAATCGCTAATAAGACTGTCAACATTCAACGAAACTGGCTTGAACTTCAATTTTGATGCATCAAGCTTTTCAATTGTCAATATCTGTCTCTTAAACACATCGATTTTTTCTTTATCGCTTAGCGAACTGAAGCAAAAAAGACCTTCATTAGCATGATAATCATTAGCGTTCTTTTTTTTAACACTTTTCGTGAGAATTTCCCAAGAATGAATAGAACCATCTTTTTTGTAAGATGGTTCTAAAACAAACCTGCAGGATTCTATTTCCACACTGTTCTTTAACATAAAAAAACACCGGAACTAAGAATATTCCTAATCGTGTCATAATTATAAATGAAAGAGAAATAGTTTAAAATGATCGATCATGATCGAACAATAGGCGAAACCTATCACACACCACAAATTGATCGGTAATTCAAATCAAATGAAGTGAAAGGTAAAAATAGAAACATGATTTCATTATAAATCACAATAAAATCAATGTGTTATTAAATACTAATAATTTAGTGCCAGATATCAAACGTTAGTTGAGAAGGTGTCTGAGGTTCCGAAGAAATTTATCTGCGATGATAATGCCGATAATAAACCATCTTAAACATTTATAGGTATAACATCATAAGAAAATAAATCATTTCATCTTCAATTATTCGGCATGCAATATCCATTCTTCCCATTACGTTTAACTTCATATAGCATTTGATCAGCCTCTTTGATCCACTCGATAATTGATTCTTTATTTTCTGCACAAGAAATACCGATACTGACAGTACAGTACATATCTTTATGAGAAGGCAATGAAAGATCTTTAATTTTTTCCTGAATTATATCAACCATGGCTATAACAAGCTTGCTATTACTGTTGTTAACAATAATAGCCAACTCATCGCCACCAAATCTTGCTGGCACATCCTTCTCGCCAGCGCACTCTCGTAATATTGTTGATATACGAGATAACACCGCATCACCTACTTCATGACCATATGTATCATTAATTTTTTTAAAATTATCAACATCAATGAGCATAAGATAAGAATGAATTCTCTTTTTACGCGTCGCACGAAAAGCACTTTCCATTTTTTGCTCAAAAAATCGGCGATTTGGCAGATCTAAGCCAGGATCCATCAGCGCCTGTTTTTCCAGTAACTCCCTTCTTTTCCTCAACTTTATAGATAAGTGCCTTGAAACAACACTCAACACTATGGGATAACAGGTTGCCAACGGTAAAGAAAGCAATACCGTTCGGGTGCTGAATTCTATAGTATATCTGAAATCATTTGCTAACCAAACTATCACGAAACTAATCATCATCCACGTTAATGCTGGTTTTAAAATTTTCCATCCACCAGCAGCATAGCGATCAGCTATTTGAACGGAGATTATGAATAATGATGGAATTGGGCTAGCTTGCATTACGGCTATCCAGATACCAGCCCAGAATGAATCGAGTACCATATTCTTTTTTTCAGTACTCAGCATATCCTTCGACATCATGCTTGCCAGATAAGCAACCGATGGCCAGATGAGTGCATTCAAAATTAACAGGGCTATCGTTATTTTTTGATGTGACTGTTCCTGGAGGACTGAATATATAGGAAGAAAGCAAAGAACGACACCTATCTGACGTAAGAAATATACTCTTTTAATAAACGATGAATTTCTGTCAGATATGTATTTTTCATCTGGGAATTTTGTTAACATAGAAAGCCTATTATAAATCACTAAGAGCCGCTATCACTTTAAACCACTAAATTACAAGATAAAACCGCCCTGCATTACAAAGTTATAACATGGATGTGAAAATTACAAGATTGCACTTCAATTATTGATAAACGTATCAATAATAACATTTTGCATCCATTTTTCTTGAATCTATCTGTACGTTTTAAATCTAATGAAAGGCAATACTTTAGGGTTATATCCTTAAACATGAAAACCCAACAGGATTTATCACTATTGCATTATTAATTTTGGTAGATTATTAAACAACGACACAACATCTGACCAGTAAAAATTTACTTGAACTTACTTATCGTTTACTCCAAATTATTCTGTGATGTACACAGCAATTAATGTCGTTACAGTTGCCCCCGGCAAGTGCCTCCGGGGGATTTTTTATGCTCCTCAACTTTCTAGTGCGTCAACTCGCCTAATCAAATCCTGCACCACTGTTACCAAATCGGCGATGATGGCCGTGTAATCAACATTCATCACCCTGAATTTTTCGCCATCGATCTCCTGCTCGATGCCGAGGAAAGTATACAGATCATCAGCTTTTTCAGCCTGCTGAGCGATAAAACCACGCCTCCGGCGCGTTTCGCCTTTCATATTGAACTCGCATACCCCCAGCGCATTAATGCGCCTGGAGGCCCCTTCCTGAGGTTCTGTAAACCCGTCTTTCAGACGAACGTCAGAACCGGTAGTCATGACGTCACCTTTGCCGGTGGTGATTGTGCCGCCAGGCCGAAATAGCCAGGCATCGGTTCTTCCGAAACCGTCAGAGTACAGCACGATCCGGTGCTCAGTGCCGACCTTCTCCTCCATGTACATTTGCACGTATGCGCCGTCCGGGTCGCCGTAAGCGCCTCTTCCCAACATCTGAGACCGCACAGGTGCGGCGGTGACCTGCTGGCCGACTGCGATATTGCCGGGCATTGTTGAGCCAGCGGTTAAATTGCCATCGGTAACTAACAAGCTGGCATTGCCCTGAATATTTAGTCTGTTTTGCCGGTCCTGGATAATGCGGGCGGTAAAGTCGGCGATGCTGCCGTTGAAATGAAAGTCGATGTATGGCGTGCTCATCGATAGCTCTAACGCCTGGGAATACAGCTTGCCCTTTGCCGTATTATCGAAACCACCACCGACAACCAAATCTCCGGGCAACGTCGTCTGGTTATTGGTGCCAATAACGAGGATGTCATCAAAGGTGTCTGCCGGTGATACAGTGGTCGCTCTTGAACGCTGAACCCTAAACGGTGTTCCCGAGCCAACGGCAATTGTCCCGCCTTGCCCCTGTTTTTTGAGCAGAGCCAGATCTGAGTTCTTACCGAGTATAAAACCGGCATTATCGCTGGTTATAACCTGCGAGCCGTCGAGTTTGTTTCCTCCGGTGAGTTTTGCCAGCGCGTTAAGATCCGAGGCCTTCGCCATCCCGGCTATCGCCGGCACGGTCACCTGCTTTCCTGTGATCGGGTCAGTCAGGGTGATATTGCCGCTGCCGGTCAGGGCCATCGACCAGCCCTCCACTACACTACGCCAGAATGCAAACGCGCTGGCCAGCTGGTTAGCAAACGACGAGGTGCTGGCGGTTTCAGCGGTAATAATGCCGTAACTGGCACCGGAAAATGCGGTGGTGATATTCCGGGTCAGCGTCAGTTGCGTGTCGCTGTCCACGGATTTGATCGCATACAGGTCAGCACTACCGCTGCGGTAGACCACTAGAATCGACCCGGGCAGTATCCCCAGCGCCTCCTGTGACCATTTTGTTGTCGCACCTGTCACCCGTGCCTGCGACGCGGCACCCGTGACGGTACCGACTTCATACATCGCCATAATAAAGTTCCTCCTGGATGGTTTTCCCTGGAAAAAGAAAAGGCCCCTTGCGGGGCCATATATTGTTATCAGGTTGATGAACCGCGAATTACGTTGTTATTGCGCGCGGCGAAGGCGTCGAATCTTGAGAGGATGGTTAATACCATCTGTCCGTTACGGTCCAGGTAACAGCCATATCGCAGAACAGCGTCGCCAGTACCGGCAGGGACGACAAATGACATGTTGTCTACGTTCATTGACTCTTGCGCCGTTAACAGGCGTGTTGCTCCACCTGTTTCATACATAAGCTCAATGCCTAGCTCCATACTGCCGCCACCAGACGTAGCGCCTGTGCCACGAAGAAGCATTGCATACGACAGATAGCCAGGATTCAGTCCGCCGTCAGCCCCTGGCGCGTAGGACATCCCCGCTCTGAGTTTCGCGCCGCCGTCGATAGTGATGCTATCCGTCTGGAGGAGTCCACCGCGAATATTGATCACCTGGTCGAAATTCTGCCGCCGGAACCGGGCCAGCTCAAACCACTGCCATGTAGCCTTCGGCACCTTGCGCGTGCGGTGCTGAGCGATGTTGATCGCAAATGACCCGATGTCGCCCTCGATGTGGTTCGCATATACCGTACCCTGGAACCAGCCGTCAGTCGCATAAACCGCACCGCGAACGATCACGTTGTTGAACTGCGAAGAGCCATCCTTAGCGATACGCCAGCCGCGTGACCCGTCAACAAAGTCATTCGAGCGGATCTCGTGGCCGATCTTCGCGTTCGTGATGGAACCGTCCGCGATTTTGGTTGAGGTCAGGGAACTGTTTTTGATACGTGCCGTATCGATATACAGCTCATTGCCTTCGGCAACCATCACCGGAACAGCCGTCGCATTATTACGGTTAAACAGCGAGAAGCGGTCAGCGTAGAGGATCATGTCGCTCGTTTCACCATTGCTGCCCAGCGTAATCCCCGCGCCAACATTCTTCCCGTTAACCGTCTCAACCTTCATCGACCACAGCGAACTCACCGTACCATTCACATCCGCCACGGTTTTGGCGGTGTTCTGAACGGAAGCACTGAGATCCCCGACACTGGATGTCAGGGTCGTCTGCTGCGTTGCCAGCGCCTCCAGTGCCGTTGCATGCGTCTGCTGGGTACTGGTGATACTGGCCACCGATTTAATCGTGTTGTCCAGCGTCGTCTGGTTTTTGATGTTGGCGGCCGCCTGCGCGTCAATCTGCGACTGAAGCGAGGTATTCAGGCTGGCCTGTGTGCTCTGGCTGTCGCTTAGCGTCTTCGCCATGTTATCGACGCGGGAGTTGGCATTATCCACTTTCGTGGCCAGTGCCGTCTGCTGCTGCGCCTGGGCGGTGATTTTCCCTTCGGCATCCGTTACGCGAGCCGTCAGACCGCTCACGGCACTCGCCGTCGCGTCAGAGGCATCCTGTGCCGCTTTCGCATCGGTAACATCCGTGATAACCAGATCATCGATATACAGCGAATAACCGGGGGTGCCGCTGCCGGAGGCGCCACGGGTAGAGATCCAGACCACTGCGCGTGTTCTCCCACCCCCGTTGTTACTGGCAATACCCGTAAATTTCACCCACTTATCACGCGCACCAAGAGCGGCTTCGCTGACAGTGACCGCCGACTGCCAGGAGTTTTGACCGGCAGCATTCAGTGAGTTAATGCCGACCAGCGTTGTCCACCCGGAGGATGGCGCCTGATCCGCCGGCATCATAGCCCAGAACTCAAACCGGAACTTCGCATCCTCACGGACTGACTGCCAGCTCCCAAGCTGTTTATCGCTGTTGCCGTTGTTGTTCGCTCCTCGACTCACCTGCAGGCTCTTATTGCCGGTGAATTTCTGAGACGCCACCACAACGGCGGTGCCGCCCCCGCCCAGCACATGACCATCTCCGTAGCTTTCGAACGTACCGTCAACCCACGGATTAGCTCCCTGAGTACTGATGGTATTGATGCTGCTGGTCAGCGACGTGATACTCTGCGACTGGCTGGTGATAGTGTTTTCCACCTGGCTTACGCGACCAGTCAGTGAACTCACTGCAGTCGTGTCAGCCTTTTTACTCACCGTATCGTTTGTCGACCTGAGGCTGTTCTCCAGCGCCGTTATCGAGGAACTCAGGGAGTCAATATTACCCCCCTGGGTCTTCACTGTGTTCTGGAGCGTGGTAATTGCCGACGCGTTCGCATCAGCCTTCATCATCACACCGCCGGCTGCACCCAGCCCCATCATTATCCCGTTCACAAATTCGACTGAGGTCGAAATGTGAGCGGTGGCGTCACCACCGGTTGGCGCACGCAGTTCCAGACCATCGCCCGACCTCATGCCTTTGCGGCCAAGGAGAATATAGGCACCACGATACGGCAGGGAGTTGACGACTTCGGATGTACCACCAAGAGATTCCAGAGCAGACAATATCTTACCTCGGTTGCCAGATGGCTCATCGAATGTCAGGACGCAAACGTAAGTGCCACTGGCCAACGCCTCGATATCAGCCGACATCGTGGCACCATTATTCGCGCTGCCAAAGACATCGTATGTTTTGGATGTCGCAATCACCGTTGATCCGTCGCTGTGTTTTGCAAAAGTGACCAGTGCCCAACTGCGACCAGGGGTAAACAGGTTTTTGCCGCTTTCATCAAAAACCCCAGGAGTTACGCTGTTGCCATTTCCCCGTGCAGTGACAGTAAACACAGTGCGACGGTTCATCGAGGCCTGCAGGCTGGTAATGCTACTGTTCGCCGCAGTTAAATCGCCCCCCTGAGATGTCACCGTGTTCCGGAGATCCTGCAATGCAGAAGCATCAGCCTTCCTGGCAATGTTATTCTGAGCTGTCGACAGCCCGTTTTCCAGCGATGTGGTGCGATTACCGATAGAGCTTATTGAAGTGCCCTGCTGATTCACTGTCGTTGTCAACAAGTCCACAGCCGACGCGCTGGCGCTATCAGCCGGAGAGTCGTTCCAGTCGGAAACAACGTTACCTACCTCAAACTTCGGACTGTTGATGTACACCGTCTGGTCTTTGGAGGTATTACTCTCGATACGGCACAGAATCAGGCGCTTGGTACCCGTGGTAGGTGTCTGTTTCCACTTAACCCAATAGCGAACCCATGAAGTGGTCAGCGTGAAGTACGCACGGCCATCGGTGTTATTACCTTTCGCACCCTGGCTGGTCTCGATAGACGTTGTGGTGTTCGGATTGTAGAAGAACGCCGTCATCGTCTGGCCGGCAACACCACCTTTCGCATAGAAGCTGTAAACGTACTCACCTGCATCGACAGGCGACTCAAGCGTGATTTCCCGCAGATCCTTGTAACCGGAGCCGGCTTTTACCGTTGCACCAATTACCGCGTTACCACGATACGTCTCGCTGGTAACGTTCGACCAGCCGGCCATATCGCCGGAGTTCTTGATCAGGTTTGTTCCACCGACAGAAATAGAATCAACCTTGTTGTTCAGATTCGTGACAGACGAACTCGTTGAGTTAATGTCTTTTTCGGTCTGGGTAACACGGTTGGTCAGTGCCGTCAGAGCATTAGCGTCTGCTTTATTGCTGACGTTGTTATTAGTCGTCGCCAGGTCATTTGTCAGTTTAGTGATGCTGTTACCCTGACTGGTGATCTGGTCGCCCTGTTGGGATACGGTCGAGTTCAGTGTCGAAATCGCATTAGCGTTAGCATCTGCTGTACTTTGCGCATTGTAGGCATCAGTCACTTCGGTAATGACCAGGTCATCAATGAGGAATGAGTTACCCGCCTTAACGCTGCTAACGTTAGGAATAGAAATCCTGACCATTGCCTGCTTAATACCGCTCTTCGTTGATTTCAGGTAACCAGAAACCTTCGTCCATTGAGTTGAAGAGAGATCCTTTGCCGCTTTGGTAACTGCCGGCCACTGCCAGGAGTTGTCCTGATACTGGAGCGATAAGCCGACGGAAATCTGCACGTTCTCGGCCATAGCGGTACTCTTGGCATCCAGCTTAACCCAGCATTCCATATAGAAGACTGCGTTATCGCGAACCTGGAATCCGCTGAAAATGTGGGTATCAGTGTTGTCAGTTGCATTGGCATTGTAGTCATTCGGACGCGTCACACGAATGCATTTATTGCCGCCATGCGAGTCGTCAGTGGTCACGATGGCACGGTTATTCGCCAGATTGTGGCCAACCGCGTAGCTTTCAAAAGTGCCATCAGGAAGCAGATTAGCGCCGCGTTTGGATTGCTGGCTCAGAGAGCTGCTGAGCGACGTAATGTTGCTGTTCGCCGCCGTCAGACCGGACTCCGTCTTCTCCACTCGTCCGGTTAGCGAGTTCATCGCCGTCTGATCCGCTTTGCTGGCCACATTCGCGTCTGTCTGCGTCAGCGCATTCCGGAGCTGGGTGATGCTCTGCGAATTGCTGACCACATCGTTGCCAATCTGGCTGACATTCGAGCTGAGTACGCCGGCTGCGTTTGCCAGCGCGGAAACACCGAGACCGGAGTACATCTCAGCAACCTTGTCTGACAGCTTCAGGCCCAGGTTGATATACGCCTGGCCTGTCCACTGATTCACCAGAAACTCAACGGTATTCCAGCCGGCTTTCAGTTCAAAACTGCCGGTAGTCCAGCTGGCATTCCCCCAGGCAACCTGAACGCCATTTACAAATACAGCGCCGGTATCATCAAAAATCCTGTTACCGGGCGCCATTGTGATGGTGGTATCGGCGGCCACTTTCACCTGGCAGGAATACAGCGCGATCAGATAGCTACCGGCGGACGTAAAGTCCAGTTTGGCCGCGTCGGCCACCTCATCCACGACCACGGGCGCCACGGCGCGAATATCGCTGAATGACGGGACTGTCCCGGCGTTAGCCAGCTGCACAGGATAGATCCGACGGGACCAGCTATTCGGCTGGCCATTGACCAGCTGATTCGACAGACTGGTGATGCTGTCAGTATTGCTTCGAATATCCTGGCCGTTTTGCTCTACCTGCTGTGTTAACGCGGTGACCGCGCTCGCCTCCGCTTTCTTCGCCAGCGCGGCATTTGTCGTGTTCAGGCTGTTCTGCAGGTTCGTCAGCTGCTGGCTTTGCGAGGTGATATGCCCTTCCGCTGTACTGACCCGGTTCGTCAGTCCGGTAACGGCGCCGGCGGTGGCATCGATGTCCACCCGGTCGGTAACGTCAGTGACGTAAAAATCATCGAAGTAGCGGCTTCCGCTAATCAGATAGTTGCTCATCGTCACCGGCAGGCTGGCTGTCTCCGTCGCTTTCCAGCGACCGGAAATCAGGCTCCAGTTTGTCCCCACCGTACCGCTGTTATATGGACGCTCAAAAACCGGCTGGCCGGCAGAGTTACCGATCCGCAGCTTGTTGTTCCCCGCGCCATTATCCGTCGTCGCTCCGGGTTCCTTGACCCACACCCCGATTTCATAGGTTCGCCCCTGAACAAACGGGATGTATTGCCCCGGAGACACGCTTCCCGGATCAACCTTCAGCGCCCGCGTCCCGCTGTGAGGAGCGGAAACCTCCACCACACTGGTCGCGGTTGACCGCCCGGTATAACCATCCAGCCCGCGTTCAAACGAGGGATTCACGACTAGGTTACCCGGTATCTGCCCGCTGGCATCGATATCTGCCGCGACCTGCGAGAGGCTGTTCGACAGGTTCGTCAGCGAATTGCTCTGGCTCTCCAGCGTTTTGCCCTGCTGCGTCACTTTCGTGTCGAGCGTGGCCAGCGCAGTCGCATCGGCTTTCTGCGCCAGCGCTTTATCGGTATTCGCAAGATTTCCGGTCAGCTTCGTGATGGCGCTGTTCGCAGCCGTCAGGTCATTGCCCAGCTGTTTGACGGTATTGGTCAAATCCTGCACCGCTGTCGCATCAGCCTTTTTGGCCACTGCGGCATTGGTGGTTGCCAGCCCGTTTTCCAGCTGGGTTGTCCGGTTGCCGGTCGAGGTCAGCAGATTACCCTGTTGAGTCACGGTGGTGGTCAGGGAGTCAACCGCCGCCGCCGTGGCGTCCGCAGTATCCTGAACCTTTTGCGCCGCTGTCACATTTCGCATATGCCAGTCCGTAACGAACCATACGGTGCCATACGGGCTGTTCTGCGAGATCTGCAGGAACGGGCGGATATAACCCCTGTCCACCATCGCCTGCGTGACCTTGAAGCGCCAGGTGGTTCTCTGCCAGGTCGCGGAGGGGGATTTTCCGCCACCCGCCATGAGTGGCGCACCGGTGCTCGTATCTGGCCGAACGGCAGTACCAACATACAGATTAAAATTCGCGGTGCCGGCGCCACAGGCAACCAGTGCGCTGATCTCAATCACATCGTTAAGCGTGGCCGGGAACGCGGCAAAGTTAGGATGGTGATCCCGGCTGGCAATTCTGGCCGCATAACCATACGGGCATCCCGACGGAACATCCTCAGCCGTCGTGGATACCACACTGAACCCCATCTGGTCGTAAGTTGGGTCAAATGTCGGGTTGGGAATTAAATCCCCGCCTGATGCGTTTCCGGCCCGTACAGCGGATTTCAGCGAGGTAATGTTGGCGTTAGCAGCCGTCAACCCGGATTCCGTCTTCTCCACTCGTCCGGTTAGCGAGTTCATCGCCGTCTGATCCGCTTTGCTGGCCACGTTCGCGTCTGTCTGCGTCAGCGCATTCCGGAGCTGGGTGATGCTCTGCGAATTGCTGACCACATCGTTGCCAATCTGGCTGACATTCGAGCTGAGTACGCCGGCTGCGTTTGCCAGCGCGGAAACACCGAGACCGGAGTACATCTCAGCAACCTTGTCTGACAGCTTCAGGCCCAGGTTGATATACGCCTGGCCGGTCCACTGATTCACCAGAAACTCAACGGTATTCCAGCCGGCTTTCAGATCAAAACTGACGGTAGTCCAGCTGGCGTTTCCCCAGGCAACCTGAACGCCATTTACAAATACAGCACCGGTATCATCAAAAACCCTGTTACCGGGCGCCATTGTGATGGTGGTATCGGCGGCCACTTTTACCTGGCAGGAATACAGCGCGATCAGATAGCTACCGGAGGACGTAAAGTCCAGTTTGGCCGCGTCGGCCGCCTCATCCACGACCACGGGCGCCACGGCGCGAATATCGCTGAATGACGGGACTGTCCCGGCGTTAGCCAGCTGCACAGGATAGATCCGACGGGACCAGCTATTCGGCTGGCCATTGACCAGCTGATTCGACAGACTGGTGATGCTGTCAGTATTGCTGCGAATATCCTGGCCGTTTTGCTCTACCTGCTGTGTTAACGCGGTGACCGCGCTCGCCTCCGCTTTCTTCGCCAGCGCGGCATTTGTCGTGCCCAAATCGCTCGTCAGTTTCGTGATGGACTGACCCTGGCTGGTTATCCTGTCGCCCTGCTGGGTAACAGTAGACTCCAGCCCGCTCAACGCCTCATTCGTACCAGCCAGGCCCGTTTCCGTCTGGCCCATCCGGTTAGTGAGTGATGTTAACGCGGCTCCCTGCGATGTCAGCGTGGCACCCTGTTGCTCAACTTTCTGCGTCAGGGACGTCAGCGCGGTCGCATCGGCTTTTTTCCCGAGGTTGGTTTCCAGGCCTCCGATACGACTCGCCTGCGCACTCTGCTCTGTCGTCAGGGAACTCAGTTCACCAGAAACAGCAGCTTTGTTGTCGTTAAACTGCGTCTGCAGGGACTCTCTGGCCTTAACTTCCGCTGAGATGGCGGTAACGCGCGCCGTTTTTTCCTGGTACAGCAGCCCGGAGGTGACTTTCTCCAGATCGCTGCCCTCATAGGAGCCACGCATCTGCGCCGCCAGCGTGCTGCGTGCCTGCGCTTCGGCGGTCAGCGCGTTACTCAGCGTGCTGCGCACATCCTGCAGAGCCGCCGTACTGGCGCCGGGTGCTGGCCGGCCAACGGCGATCCAGTCGAATTCGATAAAGTTGCTGGCATCCTGCTGGTTCGTCAGGTCCAGACGAATACGATCAATGTTCCCTGTCCAAGGAATATCACGCACCGTCAGGGTTGCCACCCCATCGGCATATTCTGGCTCAGCAACAATGTATCGCTTCGTGTTATTGAAGTTTTCGCCGGCAGACACCCAACGGATCTCACCCGCCCAGACTGGTTTGCCGGTTTTACGAAAGCGCAGCATGATGAAGCGGTACGCCGCACCATCGACAGCCAAACCGCCAGGAGAGGTAATGTACGGATCGGTGGCGCTGTCAGCAGGGCGTAACCAGCCATCCTGGGACACTCCCGGTACGCCGGCGCTTCCGGTCCAGCCCTCGGTCGTCTGATTGTTGAAATGCCAGATAACCTGCGAATCGAACTGGATATTAGCGCCGGCAGCGAGGCTGGACATTTCCCGCGCCAGATTTTCATCGGCACTCTTCATTACCTGAGTCAGGCTCTCGATACTCGCCTCAATCCCCTGCGTTGCCGCCAGCAGTTCATCAGCAGCCTGTGCCGCCTTCGCGTTAACATCTGCGATACGATCCGCAGTTTCCTGCTTAACCGCATTGGTTAACGTGGTGTTGACCTGAGACAACGACTGCTTCAGGCCATTCTCGGCAGTTTTAATCTGCGCATTCAATGCGGCATCGCCGTCGGCCAGCGACTTGCTCAAAATTGCTATCTGCTGATTCGCATCAGCGACGGCGGATTTTGCCTCCTGAATCCCCTTGTTTGCCTGAGCCAGACCAGAATCGAGAGACTCATTTACCGAGGTAAGCTCATCCGTGATGGTTTTATTCACGGCGGAGATCTTTCCGTCAACATCAGCAGTGATGCTTTTCGCAGATGCATCAATATCCTGGCTGACTTGCTTCGCCTGATCTGCGGCTTCCTGACGCAGCTCTTCAGCGGTCTGCTCCAGTTCCTGCTGCGTATTGCGGATACCTTCCTGCGTTTCGCTAATGGTACGCTGCGTTTCCTCCCAGGCATCCGTATCCTTGATCGCGTCGGTCAGGTTTTCGTAGTAGTCATCAAAGTTATCGCTGGCCATCCCCTGGACCCAGCCGGTCCACGGGCTTTCATTGCCAAGACGATCCACAAGGCGCGCCCGGTACCAGAATTCGGCGCCCATACTGAGGCCCATCTGCTGATAGCTTTTCCCCGGATAGGCTACGTCTGATAACGGCATTGGCGCACTGCCGTCCTGGTTTTTGCTGTACTGCAGTTCCGTGCGCAGCGTATCCCCGGAGCCGGTCGGGAACTCCCAGCTAACCTGGACCCCATGAACCAGCGAACGGGTTGCCAGCGCCAGCGGTGCCAGCGGCTCGCCGACCTTGCCGGTCAGGGTTTTCTCTTCGGAATACGCCCAGCCGCTCGAGATCTCCGCCGCATTGATCGCACGGACGCGAACCAGGTAACGACCGGCATAAATGCCGCTGACCTCAAACGAGGTGGTCGAGCTGCGCGGAACATTAATCCAGTTCCCGTCGTTACGGCGCCACTGCGCCTCGTAGGCAATAGCGCCGCTGACCGCTGACCAGTTAACCTGCATCGTTTCGACGCTGATCCCCTGATTCACGACCGAGCGGGATGTGATGACAATATCGTCAGGAGGTGACTGGTTGCCCGCCGGCAATACGCTAACCGGGCGCTGATCGATAATCGCGCCGGTATCGATGCGGGCGAATTTATCCGGGTCATGTGACACGCCGGTGATCGTGAGGGTGGCATCGCCGTTCTCTTTTACCCCTGTGACCCGGTACTGCTGCAGAAAGAGGTCATTAGATTCTACGGCCCAGACGCATTCCCGTTCTGGCGTCTCACTGTACGCCGTTGTGACCGTAATCTGCCGGCGTCCGTTAACGGCCTGGATGGTCCGGCTCTGTGAGATCCCGGATGGCAGGTTTAGCTGGAGGCGGTCGCCAGGTTTGGCATCCACATCACGATCCAGCGTAATCACCCGGCCATTCACCGCGCTGATCCGCCCGCCGTTGACCCGTCCGGCCAGCAACTCATCCGCCAGGGCAATGATATAACCGGGTTGAGGAATGCGACCGTCCAGCCCCACATCAAACTCAACGACCCGGTCTTTGTTGTTGGTCAGTATGCCCCACAGCCCCTTACGGTGGGCTTCGCTCTGACGCGTACAGCCAATCGCGGTCATTTCGAGCTGGTTAAAACTGTAGCGGGAAACCAGTTCCGGGATAAACGCCGGCTCCATTGCATCAGCATAATCATTATCCGGATCAGACCAGGAAACCAGGGCGTTGGTGTACCGAACCTGGCTGCTGCTGCTCGAATAACGGGGTTTGCCGACAATATTGGCGCGCGTATAGGTAAAATCGACATCACGCGGCATATCAGCCTGCACAACAATCTGCTCACCGTTCCAGCAGGTCATGCCCCGGAAAATGGCGGCAAAGTCTCGCAGCACGGTGTAAGCATCGTTGCGTTCCTGGACGTAGACGTTACAGGTATAGCGCGGCTCCATGCCGTCACCACCGCGCCCGTCAGGAACCAGCTGATCGCAGTACTGTGCAATCTGGTACAGCGTCCATTTCGAAATATTGGCGCTGCTCAGACGATTACCGAGACCAAAACGGTCAGCTGTAACAATGTCGTAATAGATCCAGGCCGGGTTATCCGTCCAGGCCCATTTAAACCCGCCGGTCCAGACGCCGGTATATTCGCGGGTTTCCGGATTGTAGTTATCCGGCACACGAATCACGCGCCCACGCGGCTCACAGGAAATTTGCGGAATGGAGCCATTAAACTGGCTGGAGTCGAACTCGATATAAAGCAGCGCGGTGTTGGGATAACGCAGCTTCGCGTCAATCACTTCGGTATAGCTCTGCAGCGTCATCACGTCGCCAACTTTGACACTGTTTGCATCCGGAGAGATTTTACGCAGGCGTAGCGTCCAGGTACTGCCGGCATGGGGCAGATCAATACGATGGCTCCGCTCATAACCGGAGGTGGTTTTACCCGTGACAGCGGTTTCCAGCACCGTCTGCCAGGCGCCGCCGTCGGTCTGCAGGTCAATCGCATACTTGACGGTATTGCCCACCACGTCGCCATCATCTTCCTGTTTCATCAGGGACGGCCATTTCAGGCGGACACGAACGGCAGAAAGCTGGGTATTAGTAAAGGTATGGGTCCAGGCTGTCTTGCTGGAAACTTCCGTTCCTACACTGATTTCATTTTCAGTACCGGGAATACCCTGAATATAAGTCTGAGCCTGCGTGCCGGGGCGAAATTCCCAGGACACGCCACTGAAGTTTTGCGAACCATCAGCATTTTCAAGCGGGGTGCCATCAAGATAAATATCTTTCCCGGTTAAACCACCTGCAAATTCACCCTCACCTAATGCGAGCAGAATTTTGGCTTTCGCAACAGACTGTAAATCATCCGGCTGTTCCGTCGGTGTACGCTGCTTTGAGCCGCCACCCTTGCGCCCTTTAATTATGTTATTTGCCATATTACGCCCATAAAAAAAGCCACCGCAAGGTGGCCTGAATTGGATGGTTTACTGAATAAAAATTATTGCTGGTCTTCTACGTAAATACCGGCAGATATAATGGCGCCGCCAATTCGGCGTTTGCCATAAAGCAAAGGGACCGGGTATCCCTGAGAGGCAGTGTTCGTCACGCCCCCAAAGCCGTAGGACGCTTTATTGTCAGCGGATTCTTTTCGTGCCAGGCCAGCTGGCTGTGGAGAAAGCATTTGAACGACGCCGCCGAGCATCATCGCAGCCCCCATTTTATAACCAAATGCTGACACGGGGTTGCCAGGAACAAAGTAAGAGCCGACAGCAGAGGCAACAATAATAACTGCTCCAAGAATTGTTTGAAGCAGTCCCGCCTTTTTACTACCAATTAAAACAGGAACAATTCGGATGACTTCACCACCAACAGGAAATCCTAAATCATCCTTCCCAATATTTTTTTCACCCTTAAATACCGCATAGGTTAGTCCACGCTCTTTGCTGGTAATCATGAATTTTTCGAAGCCTGGTATCGTTGCCGATAATGCCTGCCCTGCTTCATGAACAGTGCTAATTAAACGATAGTGAATTTTCCCAAAAGTTTTACCTAATACTCCAGAAAGTATTATTTTGGTCATTGTTTCTTTCATTTGGCACCTAACAGAAAAAAACAGCATTTCAAATGCTGCTTTTTATTTAACCTATTTTTGTTTGTCTGCCTTGATTATTAAATCACACTCTTCTTTATTAAGATCGCCACTTTGACCTATACTCCTCTCTATCCTGCAATCACGGGCAAATTTCCTTACGCCCATCCTTGCATATTTATCACCATTGCTTGAAAGGAGTTGATATATAAAGTCATCGTCTGACCTATTATATCGTTGTTGTGCATCCATTAATGCCATCATGAATGCCATGCGTTTTACATAAATATCGACAGTGGCGCTTTCTTTTAATTGCGGATGGCGTGATAAATAATCATCAACTGTTCCCGCAAAAGTTGATGATGCCAGAAGTAATGTGGCTCCGAAGATAGCTTTTTTCATTCCTTATATCCTTTTGCTGTTTCAACAAAAGGTTAACATAGAGAATGATATCGAACGATTTTCATTGTCCTTTCCATCCAGTACCCACCATACGGCACGCGCTTGCTGAGATGGCCATACAGGTGATGCAGCAGCAGGTTCCCTTCCAGCAGAATCCCGGCGTGGTTCCACTTATCCGCCTGCACCTGCATGATCACCATATCACCCGGTTGCGGTGGACCATCAAACTCACGGAACCCGCATTCATACCAGCAGTCCTGATAAAAATTGTCCGGATACTCCTTTTCCCACCACGGATAATCGACGCGGTAATCGTGCAGCTCGATGCCGTGGGTTTGCCGAAAATAGCTCATCACCAGGCCCCAGCAATCGTAGTGGCCCAGCACGAATGGTCGCTCGAGGAGCGGCAACTCACCACGCGGGTGGATGGTACGGAGATCGCCTTCTGGCCAGCTGATAATATGCCAGGGGAGAAGGGTCGCGTCGCATTGCGCTTTATCCAGTTCGCTCGGCTGGGTGGTGGCATCAGGATGGCTGTGAACAATACCGGTGATCGTTCCCCATTCCTCAACCTCCGCATAATCCTCCGGCGCCAGCACAAAATTATCTTTCGACTCTGTGGCCAGGTTCCGGCAGGGGAAATAACGCTCCGCTCGGCCCCTCTGGGCGACGAGGCCGCAGGCCTCGCGCGGATATTCTGCGGCCGCATGTTCCTGGATGGCCTTAATCGTTTTCTGACGCATATCAGCTCCTGATTAATGAAGTGCCGGGGAACCCGCCAAACGGCAGTTCGCTATTCTCACCATGACGTAATTTGCAGGCCGTGAGCGTTCCGTTGCAGACATCCTGCGACGGGTCATCAACTGGCTGATTGTTCCTGTCAAAATACCGGGTGCCGGCATAGTCGCACCCGTTACCGCTGCGGTATTGATTGCGGATACACCAGGTGCAAATCGCATGCAGCTGGCGAGTGGGGATCATCATCCCCTGCAGGGCAAACGGGCTGGAGAGAGTAAATTCCACCTTCTCATCGTCTTCATAATGCTTTACGTCGATGAAGAAAAGGCGCCGTTTCTCCTGCGTCGGATCAGCTGAGGCATTCCCTTTCGGAAAGTTCTTCGCATCGAGATACTGTTTTTGCGTGTCGTGGATGACAACCCGCGCCAGAGCCAGATCGTCGTAATGAAGACAGAGCGCGGATATCTTTCCGTCGATATTCCCTACCCGCAGCGTTGGCTGCGCGTCGCTGCCCGTGGTGGATGACTCGATCCCTTCGATGTCACATGGCCAGGCTTTATACTCGCGCCCCTGCCACCAGATGCTTTTCGCCGGCAGCTTATCCAGGTCGCCGCCAGCGGCGAGGATTTCGGCTGCAGTATGGGGAACGTTATAGCCGTGGAAATACAAAACCTCATCCAGGCCAAACGCCTGGCCATCGATCTCCAGGAGACGAACCTCATCGCCTGGCTCTAACTTCTGATAATTCGCGTTAAGGCTCATGGTTTAAATGCCTGAATAAAAGTGGCTGAAAGTGAGTAATTTCCGCCGCCCAGAGGCACCGGTTTATATTGTTCGCAGCGGAAAAGCCCCACCTCTTCCAGAGGCGGGGTCCACTGAAACGCGCGGGTGCCTGCATGACGGTCGAAGAACTGCTTAATCGGACGGATATAGTCCTCCGTACCGACAAAACTCAGCTCCCAATCCTGTGATCGGGTGTTAATACCATCGCCGGATACCTGCGTATACCCGTCACCGAACTGCGCCTTCCGGACACGAAAGTTAACGGTCTGCTGGGGATTAACCCGCGGACTCCAGGTGAATATCTCAATAGCCATTAGCGTTGCCCTTTAACTGCATTCCAGACCATCCCGCCAGGGCGCATATCCTGCGCCATCAGCTCCCTGTATTTTTTCTCCACAAACGAGCCGATCTGCTGGCCAAACTGCTCAAAACCTGACGGCGCCTGCGTTGAGGTGTTTCCGCCTTCAATCGTGATATAGACTTTTGGCCCTTCCGACGCGCCGGCGTTCTGACCACCACCGACAGCGCGTACACCCAGCGAACCATCGCCGGCACGCGTCAGTGGCATGATGGCCTCCGGCCCGGCCTCGCCAAATACGCCGGCCCCTTTTGCGAAAGCGAAGAACTGCGGAGAGTCGTAGACCTGGTTGCTGTATGCGCTCAGCGACGGCGAGTCGTAAACGCCGCCTTTGGCGTTGAACTGGAAGTTACTGGCGGCATTCTGGATCGCCGTCCCCGAGCCTGCGCCCGCAGCGCCCGTGACAACGCTGGTCCCGACGCCCACCACGCCCATAATGGTTTGCATGACGGAACTGGTGACCAGCGCCTGAGCGGCCATATCAACGAGGTTTTTTATGATCGACTGCGTGAGCGAGGAAAACAGGTCAGCCATGTTCTCCTTAAAGCTTCTCGTCCGCGTCAGCATGCTCGTCAGGAAGTTGCTTGAGCGCTCATGGGCCGTTTCAAATAACCCGACGGCCAGGCTCTGGAATTCTCCCTGTGATCGGTATAACTCCAGTGACGTCTGATACTGCGCATCGGCGGATTCTTTCGTCGCCTTCTGCATCAGCATTTCGTACTGTTCTTTGCTGATCGCGCTGCCCTGGTAGTACGCCTGCAGCAATGCCTGCCGCTGCGCAAGCTGATTGCGCAGCGAGACCAGTGGATCAACTTCGCCGGCGATATCCAGTGCCGGCGCAGCGATTTCATCGGCATGCGCCTGCAGCAGCTCTTTCGCAGTATCTCTGGCCAGCGTTATTCGTGCGGCCTGGTACTCTTTTTCATCAAGAAGGCGGGCTTTGAAAAGCTCAGCCAGGTCCCGGCTGGCTTCCTGCTCTTTTCGCAGATTTTCCTGGGCGGGGGAATACTGCGCGGCCAGATCCAGTCGCTGTTTCTGGTAATTCTCTGCGTTCATTAACAGCGCGCGCTGCAGGTCAGCATCACTGGCGCCATTTTTCTTCGCCGCTTCCTGCAGCTCCCTGTTACTGTCCTTTTCCTGCAGGTTAATTCTGGCCAGGCTGGACGCATGGGCTTCTTCAATTTGCTGCCGCAGCGTTTTGAACTGGTCGACCTTGGACTTACTGCCTTTCCCCGTGCCGGTACCGCCATCGCCGCCCCAGGGATTTCCATCTCCGGTCTCTTTGGGGGGCGTGCTTAACGCCCCTTTCAGATCGTCCGTAAGGGAGGTTATTTTTCCCGATAAACCCAGCTGAGCCAGTGTTTTTGCATCACTGACACGCTTAATGTTTTCCTCGGTTTTGCGGAGTCCCTCGTTAACGCTATCGAGATCCGCCCGTGCACGCGCCTGGCCTTTTGTTACCCCTTCCAGCTGGCCGAAGGGGTCAAACCCTTTCAGGCTGTCGATACGACTGTCGGCATCCTGAATCTCTTTCATCAGCTGGTTACGCTGCACGACCTGGTTTTCGTACTGATCCTCCAGGTCGAACTGCTTCACATTTAGCTGGTTAAGCGAGAGGCGCATCAGCGCTTCACTGGTTTCGACTACGGCATCTTTTAAATCAATGGCTGACTGCCTGGCCTCCTTTGCTTTCTCATGAAAGTAAAGGAGGCCCGAACCGGCCAGCATCGCGGCGCCGAACGGACCACCGATTATATTTAATGCACCTCTTGCCAGCCCCACCGCAACGGAGGCCGCGCGGGCTGATATCGACAATTGCCGGTTTGCCGCCGCCAGTTTCAGTTTCGCCTGGCTGGCCAGATTGGTTTGTTCAGTTTCCTGTCGGATGAGGCGGGTAAACTCATCCTGGTAACTGATATTCATCCCGTACTGTTTAGCCGTCCGCTCCATCTGCCGGTAGTGGCCAAACTCAGCGTCGTTCTGTTTCAGGATGGCAGCTGTCGAATCCAGAGTTTTGCGGGCAATATCCGCATCAGCCTGCGCCCGCGCTTTTACCGCCGCCTGGCTTTCCCGCCAGGCCGCGATATTCTCCCGCAGCCCTGCAGTCAGTTTCGTGGATAACACGGGGATCAGGCTGTAAAGCGCCACGCTGGAGACGGTGTTGAAATTGTCTGCCAGGCTGTTCAGTGCCTCCGTGGCAACCTGAATCCCGCTGCGAAGTGGCCCGTTACTGCTCTGGCCGATCTTAATGACCATCCCTTCAAACGCACTGCTCAGCCCCAGCAAATCGCCGTTCAGGTTGTTAACCCTGATGGATGCCTGCTCATGCGCCGTTTTGGTACCGGTCAGGGAAGCGGTCAGCTCATCAAGCTTTGAACGGTTCTGGACCAGGATAGACGCCGCATTCAGGTTCTCCACGCCAAACATTTTTACGGCCTGGGCCGTGGATAGATTTTTCCCGGAAAGAGTGGTCAGCGCCTGGCTGAGACCAACCACGGATGGCTTGAGGCTCTTGTCTGTGCCCTTTTCCAGGTTCAGGATGACGTTACGCAGCGCCGTGCCGGCTTCACCGCCTTTAATTTCACGCTCTGCCAGCACCTGAATCGCGGCATTCAGCTGCTCAAAACCAACGCCGGCCTGTGCGGCTGCAACGCCACCATTTTTAATGGCGGCCGCTGTATCCACAATCTCCGACGACCCGTACTTCGCGCCGGCGGCCAGCACGTTGATATAACGATCCGCTTCCTGCGCGCTCGCCCCGTACTGGTTTAAGGAGAGCGCCAGCGTTCTGGTCGCATCGGGCAGCGTTGTGCCGGCGGCCTGCGCCAGGATAAGCGCGCTGTTCGTAGCCTTCTGCAGTCCATCGGACGTTTTTAAAAGCTCCGGTTTAGCCGACGCCATCAGCTTTAACGCTTCGGCGGCCTGGCTGGCGCTGTACTCTGTCGTGCGCCCCATTTCCTGCGCAGCCAGATCCAGCGCTTTCATTTCAGCTGCAGTCGCACCGGTGATGGCCTGCAGATCTGATAACGCCTGTCCATATTGTCTGGACGTGGTGACGATCGTACCGATGGAAAGGCCGGCTCCTGCCAGCCCCGCCAGCCGGCTGGCCATCCCGGATATCGACAGACCGACCTTCTTATAGGCGTCTTCCGTCTTTTTCGCGTCCGCCTGGGCATTACGGTTAAACCGTCGTGACTGGTTCTCCGCATTGCCATACGCTCCCAGCAGCTGGGATTTAAAACTGGCTGCGTTCAGGTGCAGCCCGACCGCTAAAGATGCGACGTCTGCCATTACATTAATGCCCTCATGACTGCCGCGCATTCATCATCGACCCGGGATGGCGCAGGTGTGGTTTCGGTTGGTGGCGCGTTTTCATCGCCAGGACGGCGGAAAGTGCCCTGTTTCAGGAAATAGGCTCGCCAGTGGTACAGAGTGTTTGCCGGCAACGCGGCAATTTTGGATGGGTCAGGCTCGCCCCAGCGGTCGGCCAGCCAGAAAATCAGCTCCAGCCAGGGCGAGTCACTCAGTTTTTTTCCGCTTCCTCCAGCTTGCCGATTGCGTGTTGCTTCACTTTTTCCACTGCGGCCAGCAGTTCGGGGTTTTCATGGGCCTTCAGCAGCTCGGCTGCCGTGGGTTTAAACTCATCCGGAATGGCCGTTCCATCCGGCTGAACCAGTGCATCGATGACGATCTGGATGACTTGCTCCGATGCCTCGCGTGCTGCGCCAGCTTTTGCGGTTTCAGCCATTTTCTCTTCGTAGCTGATGAGGTAATCCCCGGTCAGGCGGCGGATGAATACGGTTGCGCCAAACAACTCGGTTTTAATGACGGTTGGCTCCGATTTAAGCAACGCGGATTTCAGCGTGGACAGGTAATCTTTATCTTTCACAGGTAGTCCTTAAAAATAAAAAGCCACCCGAAGGTGGCTGTTTACAGGTTAAGTTAATCAGGCGCCGCCGGAGACAGCGACGGTTCCCCAGGTGATCTTGTTCTGCTTACCCTGAACAGTGATCTGGATGACCTCATTCGCCGGAGCGGCGATTTCATTCATCTGCCAGCCGGACAGCGCCAGGAGCATCGTCGCTGTTCGCTTGTTGGGTAATTCGACGTATAACTGGATGGTCTTGCGGGCCTCTGCTGCATTCAGCAGCGCGGCAAAATCGGTATTGCCCGGATCATCAATGAAGCCCAGCGACTTTTCAGGCCCGTCAGGCAGATCGCTGATGGACTGTTTCTGCTTATCCAGTAACGTGGTGCAGTCGACAAAGCCCCCCGTCTGCCCCATTGCACCCAGCGCTTTACAGTTAATCAGCGGTTTCAGCGCTGACGTGGCAGCGCCAGGCTCCCCGTATTTCACAATGGTGCCCGCCGGCAACATCGCATATTCAGGCGAAGTTTTATCAGCCATGTTTCTCTCTCTTTTTATACGGCAGCGGATGCTACCTGTTTTCAATGCCGTTTCGGATTTCCACGGTTAACACGCGCAAAACGGTCTGGAGGTTGTAATCCAGGGCGGGTCGGATAAAGGGGTCTGCAACCTGTTTAACCGTGCCAAGCTCCTGCGCCAGCGCCTTCATATGGTGTTGCTTGCTGGGGCCAACACGGAGCGTTACAACCGCGTTCCCTTTACCCTTGCGGGTGGAAGAGCGGATTTTGATTGAGTCCCGCATGTGCGGCCCGGCAGACGTTTCGTCAAAGCCGGCATGCTGCTTCATATCTTCCTCGACGACCTTTAGCGCTTCGCGCCCGGCATCCCGCAATACCTTCGTCGCCACTTTTTCGCCCAGGGCCATTAACTGCCGCTCCAGCTCATCCAGCCCTTTAACTTCCATTCGGATCACGAGGAGTCCTCCACGTAGTGAATGATGAAATCGCGGGTCAGGCGATACTGAATGCGACGATTCGTCAGCTGGTTTTTATCCTGATGGATACCGCCTCGCTCCACATACTGAACCGTGATACCCTCCAGCTGGCCATGAACGACGGACTTCAGTTCCGTCCAGATTTTTTTATCCAGCTGCAGCAGTGAGGTGTAATCATCGAGACGGTACAGATTCACCTGGATACGGGCAGAGACGATCCCCGTTCGCAACATTCCCGAGACCATCTCCGGGTCAGAGATACGCTGAAAGGTCGCTCCTTCCTGGACCGTGTCCGGCAGTAAAAGCGGATACGCATTCATGCCGGTGATGCGCTCCAGCGCACCCTTAATCGCCAGCTCTATCATGCCGCCCGTCAGCCTCCCCCGTGATAATGATCCGGTCCGTTTTGCGGTCAATATTCCGGACGGTATAAACCAGATTTTTCGTCGTGATTTTCCAGTCAATATCAACCAGCACACCCGGATAGACCGTAAACAGGCAGGTTTCCACCACCTGCTGCTGATCCAGCGTGCGGACTTTTCGCCCCGATACCAGCTCCCGTTTTGCCCACGCTTTTCCCGATTCAACCTGCTTTTCCGGTAGCGGTTCGCCCAGCGGCCCCCGACCGGACTGAACGTAGCTAATCGCAATGCGACAGTTCATATCACCCGGTTTCAGGCTCATAGCGTATGCTCCTGCAGGGGGAAAAGAAGATGCCTCACCGCAGCGGTTTCCAGCCACTGTCCGGTATGGCCATTCAGATACGCATCGCTGACCAGAAACTGAATGGCCAGCCGGATATCTTCATCCGCGATAAATCCGCGGACGGTCTCCGGGAGTGCCTGCAGCTCTTCATCACTGGTGACCAGCTTGCAGTAATAATCACGCTCGATGCTCCGCTGTGCGGCGTTCACCATTTGCGTGAGCATGGCGTCATGCTCCGTGAAATCCAGTTCCAGGCGTAGCTGGGTTTTCACATCATCCAATGTCAGTATCAAAATCGCTGTCTCCCGGCTTCGGTTTCAGCGCGCGTTCGGCATCCTTCGGCCATACCGCGATACGGCGCTTAACCAGCTCTTCGGCGTGCGATCCTTCAAACCACGCGATATCACCACGGGAATAACGGCTATGCGGACCGAGGAACACAACGGATTTACGTTCTGCCTGTGCGACCACGGTCGCACGGTTATCCTGTGCGGTCTCAGTCGCATGGTTGTCCTGTGCGGTCTCGGTCGCATGGTTGTCCTGTACGACCGTTTCTTCCGGCTCCACTGCTTTATTTTTCGCAGCCATAACATTCTCCTTAAAGGGAAAAGCCCGCATATGCGGGCTTTATTAACAGAGGGGGTGGGTTAGAACAGGACGCCGGTACCCAGCACCAGGCCTTCCGGATGACGGAAGCCGATATCGTGTTCGAGGACGACGCGGATCAGCGACTGGTTACGCGAGAACGCGGAAACTGGGTTACCTTCTGCATCGAGATAGGTGGCTTCTCTGGAGAAATCGACCTTCATGGAACCATCTTCACCGATGACAACATCATTGAAGTCGGCGAAATAAATTTCCGTTTCCTTACCACTTTCGCCCAGGTTAACAGGGATCGCGCTGGTATACTGAATCGGATAGCCCTTGAGCATACCCTGTGCCATTTCCGGGTAGACTTTGTTGCCGTTGCCGTCACGCAGGCCAAACAGCTTCATATAGGTACGGTTCGACATACCCCAGCCGCAACGGATCATCAGGCTGTTGCCATCCATCGCCATCAGAATAATCTTGTCCAGGTACTCATCAACCGTGTTCAGGTTGATCGTGGAACCCGCTTCCCACGGCAGCAGGCGGTTCCACTGCGTCGCACGCGACTTCATACCAATCGGTGTATCGCCGGTACCGTCATCGCGCATAAACGCTTTATCCTCACGAACAGCGATGGCGGTCAGAATATCCTGCAGGACCAGCTGCTCAACGTTAAAACCGGCGCGACCAATCAGCTGGTTCGACATCGGGACCAGGGCGATCATGGTTTTGGCACTCAGTTTTACGTCGTCGAATTTTGATTCAGACGTCTTGGCATCCTTTCCTTCGCCGGTGTAGCTGGCCGTTGCACCGCCAGCCGAGCGCGGTAACGTCAGATTGCCGTTAGGCAGAGGAACGGAGCGGGCACCCAGCTTACGGACAATGGTACGGTCGCTCAGCAGCTCGATGACTTCGTTTTGCATGTTCTCCGGGATGAGCGCTCCACCGGAACCCGCAGCGGTGGAAATGGCCATCGATACGGACTGGTCATTCAGCTCTTCTGAAGCGAATTTTGCCGCGTCCTGCAGATTCCCTGCGCCTGCGGCGACAGACATCACCAGTCGGGTCATGCCAGCACCGGTGTACTGTTTCGGCTCCTGCTTAACAATAATGCCGGGGGCCTGCTGAGTCGCTTTCACGGGTTTTGCGACCAGCGCCGCAGCACGTTCGGCGGCTTCCAGGCGTTCAATTTTGGCGCTGATATCAGTGAACTGCTGCTGCAGGTTCGCAAACTCCGTCAGCTGCTCCGCAGTCAGCGTGCTGCCGCTGGCTTCAATGTTTGCCAGGGCCTGAACCTGTTCGTTGATACCCGCACGCTGACGACGCAATTCTTCAATATGTGGCATTTTATTTCTCTCTTTTTAGACATAAAAAAAGCAGCCTGCTGGCTGCTTAAGGTGACGCGGTTTGTGTTTGCGCGGGGTTACATTTTGGTTTGCAGATCCATCGCGGCTGCCTGCATCTGAATGGAGGTTTTTTGTCGGGGTTGCTGATACTTTGCCGCGATAGCATTGATCGCCGCCTGGGGGTCAGAGACTTCATCCGCCAGGCCGGCGGACACAGCGCCAGGGCCAAAATACAGCCCCGCCTGCGTATCAATGACGGCCTGCTGATTCAGGCCGCGATATTCGGCCACCGACCCCGTAAACGTCTCGTACATTTCGTCGATCATGCCCTGGAACATACCCAGCGACTCTTCACTCAGTGGTTCATGTTGGGTGCCGTTATTTTTGTTATCTCCCCGGTAAATGGTGGTGAACGTCAGCCCCATTTTTTCTTCCATCTTCGACGTATCGAGGTGCTCCATGATCACACCAATCGACCCCACGCCACTGGTCTGGCTGACGATGATTTTGCTGCAGGCCGATGCGATGAAATACGCGGCGGAATACGCGCTGTAGTTCACAATCGCCGTGATGGGTTTCGTGTCGCGAGACTGATAAATGTAATCGGCCAGCTCCTTGCACCCCACCGCTGCGCCGCCGCCGGAGTTAATATCCAGAACGATTTCGCTGATTGAGGGGTCGTTTAACGCCGCCTGCAGCTGCCCGCGGATCCGCTCGTAGCTGGTCAGCTCGGAGCACATCGCCGTAATCTGCCCCCGGCGTGGAACAAGAATGCCGTGAACGGGGATCACCGCCACCCCGCCGGTGGGCTGGACCTGCTCAGCTGCAGGTGATTTACCCGGATTCAGCGCCATCTGAATGACGGCATCTTCGGTGATCCCCTGAATACGGGGGATGAGCACCGCTTTCACGGAGTCCATTGTTTGCCGCGTCACGTAATGCGGCACACCAAAGACCATATCTGCCAGGTGCGGCAGGTTAATTAATTTCGTTGTCATGTTGTCTTCCAGGTCATCCCGCGTGGCGGGAAATAATCAGGCTCTGGCCAGAAGGGATTCTATTTCGGCCAGCTGTTTTGCTGTCGGCGACTTATCGCCAGGAAGGATCTTCGCGCTGTCGACCATATTGAGCGGCGTCAGGTATTTGTCCCCGCCAGCAATTGGCGGCAGATTCTCCATACGCCGGATATCGTTAGTGGATAGCCATCCCCACTGGCGGCCCAGCGCATACGATTCATAGCGTGACTTCTGGTCGCCTCGCAGCAGCCCGGAAACGTTGAACTCGATGTACAAATCGCGGCGTTCGCTGGGCAGAAGCAGATCGCGCTGCATCGCACCCTCATGGCGTTTCAGCCAGGCCAGCAGCGTATACATCACGAACTGCAGGCCCTGGTGCTCGATGTTGTTGTTGGTCGCTTTCGCCAGCATCTGCACCATATGTGGCGGGATTTTATAGAGCCGGCAGACCTCTTCCACGCCCCACTGCCGCGACTGTAGCAGCTGCGCCTTTTCGTTATCCTGCGACAGTTGTTTGTAGCTCATGCCCTCCTGCAGCAGTGCCACAGAGAACATATTGTGAATACCGGAATGGCGTTCGGTCCATTTCGCCAGCAGGCGATCAATAGCATCCTGGCTTTTAATGGTCGCAGCCTCTTTCGGACGCTCTATCACCCCGCTCATCGTTGTCCCGCGCCGGAATGTCGCTGCCGCATGCTCCTCAACGGCCAGATTCAGCCCCAAGACATCGGCGTTCGTCTGAATGGGGGAACTGCCGATATAGCCATCCAGAGAAAAGACCTTCACATGGTGCATCATGCGCATCGGCAGAATTTCACCGACTTCCGGGAGTTCGTAATACGGCATACCGTCCGGCCCTTTCAGCACAATGACCTTTTTCGGGTTAATGGGGATCAGCTCTTTCGGGTAGCCTTTTCCGTCCCGTTCAATGATCGAGTAGCAATTTCCCTCAAGCCCCAGCAACCCCTGCTGCTGCTCGAAATACTCGAATGAGGTGTCTTTCCTGTTGGGCTGGGAGTGAATCAGGTCATAAACCGGGTGGTCCGTCGCACGCTGGCGCCCGCCATTTTTATCCCGCCGGTAAAGTTCGCACGGCAGCTGCGCGACTGACTCCGCCAGGAGGGTGACACAGGCCCGGACCGCTGAAAGTCCAAGAGCGGTTTCCGGCGTGATTATGATGCCAGTTTTGCTCTGGCTTGAACGAACCCCGCCCAGCATGGCTTCCCAGAAGCTATTACCCGAGTATTGTCGGCCCCTGAACATCTGGGGTAGGAACATTATTTACCTCCGCCATTGCTGACGCCGGAGGAAAAGGCCCGGGTTGTCATATATGACCAGCCCAGACAAATAATCCCTCCTGTTATCAATCCCACTGATGGAGAAATAAGCCAGGCACCTGCGGATAACAATCCAGCACCAGTGAGGCCGACAATAAAACTCAGAACTGAAATTAGCATGCTATATCTTCCTCATCGTATACGGATGTCATCACTGAACTGTTAAGCATGGCGCGCCCCAGCCCCATCATTAAACCAACCGCACCATCTATCTTGTTCTGCCGCCCTTCTTTCCCGGGACGCACAATATCGTCACTTCCGGGAAGGTACTGGCCGACGATATTGGAAATACACCAGTTCATGACAGGGTGTCCGTCATGATGGAATCTCCCCGAGATGAGCGCAGCCTCAATCTCTCTCATAGGATCACTCATATGGGTAAAATTTTGTCTTATCTCGACAGGCTCAAGCCCCTCTTCCTCAAGCATGTGACGTAATGAAGTCGCGCCATAAGGATCAATGGGGCATTGGGCAATTTTTACGGTATTCCGCAGCTTCAGGATCGTTTCAAATATCAGCCTGTAATCAACTTCGCCACCATCGGTCGGGATCAACTTACCCTGCCGGACAAAGGACTGATAACGTTCTGCGGTACTTTTCAGCGCGGTCTCCTGCGAGTAAATGGTTTCTTCTGGTGCCCAAAACAGAGGAGAAACACAGTAAAAATGTGTTATTCCGTCTATTTCACGACGAAAAACTGGAACCACGGCATTGAGGTCAACTTTCGAGGCCAGATCGATACCCAGCCAGCATTCTTCCCCTTCAAAATCTGACAACTTAAGGTTTTTATCGGCTGCATCCATCCATTTTCTCAGGTCGTAATAAGCTGATTTTGCGCTTACCCAGCGATTGAAATGCTTGGTCAGAATCTTGTTTGTCTGCCCGGGCGTCGACATACCCAATAATTGTTTAGCCCGGAGAAAATCTGCTTTTACCGAAATGCCATAGTTGGGGTTTGCCTTGATTAATGCCTCAGGAGTCGTCCAGTCATCATCGTCATCAAGGCCATAAATCAGACCAAATATGGTTTCATTTTCCTCGCCATTACGGGTTCTCCGCAGGATCTCTACAACCTGAGTACGCTTTTCATAGCAAGGGGATGTAATGTCATAGCCGGCAGTGGTGATGATCAGTGTCATCGGTTGTTCACGAGCCCCCATACCGGTGGTCATGGTGGTGTAAAGCGCATCAGTAGTATGTTCGTGATATTCATCAATGATGGCGCATGATGGCGAATCACCATCCCCCGGGTCACCGATCACAGGCGCAAAAACCGAACCGTCAGGGCGCGTCATTTTTTTTGCCCAGGGTTTTATCGAGAATTTTTGCCGCAATGCCGGCAGCTTTTTCACCATTTGCAGCGCCGGAGAAAATACCTTCCATGCCTGTTTTTCAGTCGTGGCGCCGCAATAGACTTCTGCACCATGCTCGCCATCTGCACAAAACATATAATTTCCTACAGCAGCGGCAATAGCGGATTTCCCGTTCTTCCTGGGCACCTCGATATAGATTTCAGAGAAACGACGCAGGCCTGTCTTCTTGTGTACCCATCCAAACGGTACGCCAAGAGCGAACTTCTGCCAGGCTTCAAATTCAATCCGGAGTTTACGCCGGGCCCATTCCCCTGAGGTATGAGGCATTTTCTGGGCAAAACGAAGAAATCGTTCTGCTTTGTTTTTATCGAAGCGGTAGGGCCAGTGGGGATCCTTTGCTCGTTCGAGGTCGTCCAGATGTCGCTGACAGGCAAGTATCGTTAACTGACACGCCAGAATCTTCCCGCCAACGATATCCCGCGCATACTGGTTCGCTGCATTGACGTTCGGATAGGTTGCCATCAGTCAAACTCATCGAATTCATTCCCGTCATCGTCCGGATCCTTTTGTCCGCTGGTCATGCGAAGACGACTGAGCGGATCTAACCCCAACAGAGAGCCCAGGCGGGCAAGCTGGGAAACCGAGTCATTCCGGACATTAACTGCAGGGTGTTTTTTCAGCCCCCCCATTTCACTTTCTGAGGTCAGTCCGCTGGCCAGCATTTTTTCGGCTTCGAGCATCAGATGAAAAGCATTGCAGTAAGCCAGTAACAAAGGTGCGTCCTCCAGCTCAAACACCCCTCGGTCGATGAGTATTTTGCTTTGCGTCTTCCACATTCTTATTGCCGCCTCCCCCATTAACTCAGCGGGAGGCGCAATACGTGTTAATTTGCTTTTTTGCCCGGTGGGTAAAGTGGGTTTTCGGCCACCACCGGACGATCGAATTCCTCCGGCCATAAACGTTCCTTTGATAGATGAAACCTTCCGGAAAAAAGTTTCTTATTTCTGGCGTGTAAAAATAGACTTCAACGGGCAGTCCCGAAGCGCGAAAGGGGTCAGGGATTTGCTCCCCCCTACCCCTGGCTGCAGCTGCCTCTGTCGAGGTGGAGGTCGTCATTCCGGCTGCGCCGGCGGCGAATACGGTTCGCATTGCGTGGGCCGGCGTATCTCAGACGTTCAATGAACACCAGTTGTTATACCGGCGATCAGGATCCTGTCTCGGTAGCGGAGCCTCCATCGGCCTGCAGTACGCTTTCTGGTAGCCGTTCATCTAATGGCTGGTTCTCGAACACCTTCATGCCAAACTGACCGATCCAGGTGCTGACTGAGTTGATGTTCCCTGCGATGAAGTCGGTCACCTCGGCGATCAATCCTTTAACGACGACATCCGTACTCTGACGCCAGTAATTCTCAATCGCGACCAGCAACGGATCGGAACCATTACTGACAGATTGTTCACCTACGCTATACGTTTTTTTCTTCGCGCTATCGGTGATACATCGCAGCTGGCTGGTCTGGACGGCCCCAGCCTCTGCAGCGATGACCTGCATCGTCAACGTAGCCACTTTGTTCCCGTCTGCATCAGCGCTGGATGCATAGAACATGGAAAGCGTCAGATCCGTGCGTTGATACATCATTGCTTACCTCTACGACGATGACGTGAACGGCGACCACCGGGAACCATTGTCTGTTGTTCCTGCACCAACTCCCCCTCTAAAGGCTCCTGATCCAGTGCAGGTGATGAAACAGGGGCCGGAGCAATATCATGTGCAATCGTCAGTTTCAGCAGTGGGCGGCCGCCCTGGACATGCTCAAAATGGATGCCATGTACGGCTTCATTCATTCGTGACTGACCATCCGTCTCCAGAACGGTCAAAACACCATCAACGTATTCAATTTTGAAACTCTTCATCGGGTTCTCTCTGTTGCTGTTTTCTTGCTGTGGCAGGTCCAGCACAATGACTCCAGATTAAAGTCATCATCGGTACCGCCATGAGCTTTAGGAATGATGTGGTCGACACTTGAGGCTTTCGTGGCAATACCGTCTCGCCTGCAGTTCTGACAAAGGTATTTATCCCTCTTCATGATACGGGCCCGTTTAATTTCCCACGGTCGACCATAACCACGTTCCTGCCGAGTTTTTCCGGGCTGATAGTTACGCCAGCCATCACCAGCGTGTTGCTGCCTATGCATCTCACAGTATCCTCCGACATCATTGGTCACAGCCGTGCATCCTCTGTGCCGGCAAGGTCGTTTAGCTCGTGGCGGCATAAACATCCTCGAGCATGAGTTGAGGGAGAAGAGTTAAAGCGGCACTGTCGATGGGAAACTCTGAAACGGGCAGCGATGAGCATGACAATCCGTCACACTCAATCGCCACCAGCTTCTCGTCTACGTATGCAATTTTTAAGTTCTTCATCGCGTTACCTTTTGCGAATAAAAAAGCCCCGCAGATGCGAGGCTACTGGTTAAATATCAGGGTGTTACTGTGAAAGCTCAGAGTGTAAGGTTGCGGCTCAGCCTATCTGTGGTGGGACACAGTTAAATATTGTACTTGCAGAGGAATGGCTGATTAGCTCTGCTTAAGGAACTTTAAAATGGAAGAAGAAATTAAATATAACATCGAGGTGGATTGCTCAACTCTGGAGTCTGCAGCAAAAGAAATAAGAGCTCTCAAAGGTCTTCTGGCAACTATGTTTGTTTGCCTTGATCAGGATATGAAGGGTGTCGTAATACATCAACTTTCGCAGATTGATGATGAATACAACCAGAAAAACTTGGAGATGCTAAAGCAAATCCAACATATCCATAACCGACCTTAATAGCTATGGCAGACGGTTACAGGCTGTCTGCCGATCTATTATTTATTTCGATATCTTAATTGTAGTTCCGCAATCTTACAGTCCATAAAGTGTAGTAGTGCCTCAGCAGCATCTAACCGTTTGAATACCTCATCAATGTTTGGCTGCATACCTGAAGCGTATATCTTACCCTGCGTTTGAATGCTCCAAGCACTGACAGAGGTCAGGGTATTATCCGGTTTATAACACTCTGCAGAGGAAATTGCCGCTGAGACTACAAGCTCCTGCAGGTCTGGGCGATCATGTTCCACCACCAGAGATTCATCATTCGCATTGACATCATAAGATAAGGTAAACGGAGCGGTAGCATTGCCTGATATAACCTTCTCGACCAGCACGCAACCAGACTGAATGACTTTAAATCTGACTTTGACCCCACAGACAATGCCATCATTAATCTGTTGAAGGTTTGTAATAGTGACTTTCAACGTTTTCAAGTTGCTTCTCCTCATTATCTCTTAAAAGGGATATCGTTTTTTTATCCCTTAGAGGGGATAGACGTTCGCACCGATTCGTAAATCCGCTCACAGGGCATTCCTGTTTCCCCTGATTGGTTTTGTCACATATTCTCGTCCAGGATGTCCTCAAGCCATGAAACCGGCTAAAAAAAAGGCCGCATAGATATGCGACCTTTGGTTAGTACCAGTTAGAAAACTAAAATCTCTCAGGAGCCACCCAAGAGAGGCTTTTCTGCTTTTTAACTGACCACTGCCGTTTCGGTGTTGGCTGGCAGTGATAACGTGATGATAGCTTCATTTAAGTTATCGATAGCATTTAAATATCGAAAGAGCTCATTGAACCAATCATTTTCAACTTGCCGGAACATTCAACCAGAGCAACAGGCTTCTATGCTGGTCTTTTGAGAGCAATTATCAGTTCGCCCTAACGAGGCTGGTAACTAACATATTATTCGATGGTTCCTTAGACAGTGACCCATAAATCTAATTGTTTAATGTACCATTGGATGGGCACACAAATAACCACACCATCCCCAAAGTTAACAGATTTGATAACACACCCTTGTGGCGGAAAAAATTCCGCACCAGTCTGGGGCCGGATCGAGCGCTCAATGCCGTAACGATAACCGCATGGTAGTTGTGGTAGTAAGTTTACTGTCATGAGTGGCTACTTAGTTAAGAGTGGTTTGAGATCCTATAGTGCATGACATCCCCTGAATTAGATACAAACATTTCGATGCTGAAAGCTTGAATGTCTTGTTTTCAGATTTTTTGTTCACTTAAGGCCACTTATTTCATGTGCTATGCCTGTTACTTACTCACCGCCCGATAGTACGCCTGCCAGCGATACTTATCCAAACGGAGCTGGCGCAGGCATTGAGCGGTTTCTACATCAGACTGTAAATCTTCATCGCTGTCATTCCCTGCGTCACTTGCTTTGCACGGCGGACTCATCAAATCCGGGGATGGAGTTGGCAGCATCGATGGCGCGCTGACGCAACTGCACAGCAGCATCATCAAACCTACACACAGTACGATTCGGAGACTGAACATATTTCACCACGTCGCGGGTTATTGTTTTGTAGATGACCTTACCCGCTTCGTTAGCAGTCGCGGCCTTTTCCTCTACAGGCTTAATGGCATTCTCGGCCTTCTCTCTCTTCTTCGCAGCCTGAGCATTGATGTGATCAGCGTGGGAACTCCATCCCATACGCCATGAAATGGCACAGGACATTAGCAGGATTGCTATTGCGATGATAACGGCGGTTAAGCGACTCATCTTTGCTCCCATAAACACACTTCACGCTCAATTTCCCTCCGGGTAATAAGTCCTTTCCACTGCTTACCTTTGGCATAGGTCCAGCGGCGCAGCTGATCACACGCACCTTTCTGGTCACCCTGGTTGATTTTGCGAAGCAGAGTAGAGGTCTGGAAGTTCCCGGCTCCGACGTTATAGGCGAATGAGTACAGAGCCCCACGCATTGTTTCTGGGATCGGTTTTTTGATGTAAGGGTTGATCTGCCAGGCGACGGTATTCAGGTCTTTATTTAGTAGCGCCCGACACTCTGCCTCGGTATAGGTTTTGCCGAGCATGATGTCTTTACCTGCGTGGCCGTAGCAAACCGTCCAGACACCTACCACATCCTGATAAGGGGAGTATCGCACTCCCTCAAGCCCATCATTACCCATCGGGCCAGTGATGAGTGCAGAGGCAATCGCCAGGGCCCCGCCGCCCACCGCCGCAAGAACAGTTTTACGTAGTGTCGGAGACATTATTCACCTCGAGCAGCTTTTCGCCGGTCTTCTTTAATTTTGAAGTACAGATTCGTCAGGTATGTCAGCAAGCCAAATACCAGACTTCCCAGAACACCAATGGCGGCCCACTGGGATGGGGATACTTTGTCGAGCAATTGCAACATCCAGAACCCCGCGTTACCTGCGGACGTTCCGTAGGCAATACCTGTTGTTAGCTTGTCCATTCGATACATACTCCACCTCCGGGTTAACGGGGTGCTTTGTGTTTGATAAGGTTCAGGACCGGCAGGAGGAAATCTTATCAATGATGATTCCAGGTACCTGAAAATGAAAAAACCACCCTGAATAGGTGGCTAGATAATTCAACGCGAGCTATGTGCCCGGGGATAGTGTATTGTTGCGGACCATTCATTAGGAAATATCATATGCAACAACGCAAAAACTCAAAAAACAATCGCAACTACCTCATCAAATGTACCTGCCCTAGCTGCACCAACCAATCAGAACATAGTTACACCCGAGTCCAGAAAGGCTCTGCGCTGATGTGCCCTCACTGTAGTAAGATTTTCACTCAAGACAAACTTCCCACCGCTTAGGCTTTACATCATCATAATCTCTGGTAATGCATCCACTGCTGCGCTCGTATAGATTAGAGAAGTAAGCCCATTAGGCAATGCGGCCGATGAATACCTGTTAGACGGGTCTCGGCTTACTGGCAGAAAATTAACGTTCTGGCATCGGCAAGATAAAAGGCCTGCCGCAATGGAAGGCCTTTAGGGGGTTATGCAGTATGTGTGGTGCCGGGTGCCTCCCGGTAAGTCTGCCCCAGTCAACAGACCCGCGTGTGTGCTCAAAGAAAAAATTGACTGGTCGCCCCACCGCACAGGGGGATTCACCACACACCCACATTAGCTACACGATATGCGCCTGGTCAATTCAATGTAACCAGTAAAATACATCTTTCGGAAACTGTATAACCTAGCGGGCAATAATTAATCACTGCATATTTAATCATTACAAAAACAACAATAAATTTTCATATCTGTTATCAAATTAAGAAAAAATACTGTTAGGAATTTTCTCACTTAACTCGCACACTACGCCTCACGCGAACCACAATATCGATAGTCTTTCAGAGGATAAGCTCACATGACAACCATAATGATGCTAGCGTTAGCTGTTGTTCTTCTTTTAGTTGCAGTGGGTTCACTGATGTCTTACATCAAAGAAAGACGCGGATATAAAAAAACTTTCAAAAAAAGATATTAACGGTTATCCACTTTTCAAGAAGCAGGGGTAGTGGTACGTAAACATTCCCCCTGTTTTTTTGCTACCACCTTTGGGAACAAAGAACTGCCTTAATCTATAAGTGCTCTCGCTTGTGATGTTCAATTTACCGTTAAAGCGCTCAAGCTGTTGAGCTAAAACCGCAGTCTGGTGCGAATCTTGCGCGTATGAGATTAAACGTGAAGTACAGCACGCTGTAATCCAATTACCATGACCTGATTACTGATGTGAAAAGCCCAAGTAGTGCTTAGGCTAGATTATGAACAAAAAAAACCCGCTTAGAGAAGCGGGAAGAAAGTTGGCAACCAAGGCTGTAACGAAAGGAAGGTGCACCTAATAGTCCGAGCTACCGATTTACCAGGAAAGCCTTCTTTTTTTACCGTTACGTTCGTTAACCATAGCCTGACAGACAAAAAGAGCAAGGCTTTTGTCATTACAGTCACTATGTTAAGGCATTAGTGTGGTGCCGGGTGCCTCCCGGTGAGCATGCCCCAGTCGGCATGGCCCGCGCTGCATTTACAGGTTTCTGTAACTGACTGGTCGCCCCTCCGCATAGGGGGATTCACCACCTCGATAATTTATGATGCAAACATTCAAAGTGTCAATATCTGACCATACCGCCAGCGCCTCTGCCATAATATAAGCCAACAACGCCCACTTAAATTGTATGCATTCTAATACTTAAAGCTATTGCGAAGCCCTGACTCAATGTAGCACTCACTGATATCAGGTAAATACGAGGTAAGTAAAATGCTATCTACTGATAACCAAAGAATTTCAGAGATTTTTGAACGTTTGGCAGAAATAGCAGCTAAAACTGCTGAATTAACAAGCAACCCTAATCTATCCCCTGCTCAAAAGCAGGCAGCATGTGACAGTTACTTTAGCGAACATGATCAGTTAACAACCGAAGCCCTAGAGATCTTCAAAAAAATCACTAAAAATCCTCGGTGAATGCTGAAGCATGTGAGATTGCGTATGCAATACGACGATATGACAGGGGTATTGATGCAGCGCATCTCGCGAATACCCCTGTCGTATCGCCGGAAAGCAAAAACCCCGCACGGGCGGGGTCTTCGTTATATTCAGATTGTCGCTTTTTGTCGCTGCCGAGTGGCGCAGCTCTGCCAAGCATGAAGGGATTATCTAACTTTCTGGCCCGTTTTCAATACCAAACAGGAAACATAGCACTTTTTGCTAATCCGCATGAATCGCCTTATGAACGGAAAGGAAAGCTTTTGCTCTGAATATTTCAAGGCACCAGCGCACTCTTTTCCGGGCCTCACTGTCTGTTAACCATGGCGCCACCAGCTGTATTTCCCGTGTTATGTCTGAGATTTTTTTGCGGGTGGTGTAATAGTTAACGCCAACGAGATAAACCGGATCACCCGTTTCAAATATCGCCAGTACACATCGTTCAACAAATTCAACATCATCCTCAGTGATCGCAGCGTCAATGGCGACCGTTGCAGGCTTCGGCCACAAAATGGCATGCGCCCTGCTTAATGCCTGTCGCCCGCGATACCCTTCACTTCTTGCCTGCTCGATTGCTGCCGTAAAGCGTTCTAATGCTTTATCTGACCAGTGATCACCCTTCATTCCTCGCCAGCATGAATGTCCTGATGGTTTACGCGGGGCAGCACCTCCTCTCATCCCTTCCCCCCAAACAGTAAGCAGAGATTTTATCCAGGCGGACTGAATGCCACTAAGGGGAGTGAATCGGCCCAGCCAGCTTTTGCGCGGGGCGGCGGCCACTGTTTCTAATCCTGCACGGTGCAGACGGCGTTGACGTGGTGTCATTCTGTTCTTCTCCTTACTACGCCAGAACGCCGAGCGCGTATGCCCGGTCCAGCAATTTAATAATCAATACCGGCTGGGTGCCGTATTCACGCTCAAAAGCGGCAGGGTCATGGTGCAAAGCACGGTGGTGCTTGCGGCATAATGGGATCGTAAAAATATCGTGGGCCTTCGTGCCTACGCCGCCCTGCCCCCAGCCAATAAGATGGTGTGCATCATCTGCAGGCTGCCCGCAGCACATACACGGCTGTTTTTTCACCCATGAGATAAAGTCAGCAGATAACCATCGGATCCGCTTAGGTCTGGCAAATAGCGTCGCAGGTGCAACAGGATCAACGTTCACAGGTACCAGAGGTTTGCCCGGCGTTGTTATTGCCGTTGGCCTTATTGCTTTTTCGATACGGGGAGAAAGAATGCTGGTGGCCGGTACCGACGGAACAATCTCACTCTCCCTGTAAACCGATTTAATGCCATCGTCTCTAATACGCAGGGATCGGCGCGCCATTTCTTCTGTAATTTCATCGCCAATCCCGGCGCCTACAGCCCACCAGCATAGCTCCGCCAGTGACAATGAGCGCTGAGCGTCCAGACCAAGCGCGATGCGGGCAGTGTCGATTACCCAGTCAGCGTTATTAACACCTACCAGTTGATCGAGGGTGTGTTCCGTTTGTTTTTTCAGCTCATTATCACAGTGCCAGCATGCGATTATTACACCCGTCGAATGGCGAAACGGGACGAGCTCATGGTGATGGTAATCGGAATGTTTCCACTGACAGTTTTTAACCTGCCTACGCAACCATGACTCGAGGGCACTAACCCCACCAGCAGCAGTGATAACTGCCTTCTTCATGAAAAAAGGTCTGATCCCCATATCATCCCGCAACGGCTGCCGGGCATCAGGAAGACGTCCACTGGGTATCTTTTTCATGCTTGCCGGCGGCATTTCAACAAGAACTCGGCCGGCACCGAATAACGGCATTAATTCACTACCCGGCTTAAGCAGCACAATTCCAAGATGGCGTGCAATATCCACGTTAAGCAAAGCTCGCATCAGTCCCTCCACATCTTCTGTATGTAGGTCCTGTCAATCCGTGGCGGCTTCTTCGATTCCGGCAACAGCACGCGGATCTCCCACGATGCAAAGTCTCTGGATAAGCTCTTCTCAACCACACAGTTATTTTTACGGTATCGCTCCACCAGCTCTGTAGCCTCAGCCTCTGAAAGTTGCTCGTGTAAAAACCAACTTTTCTTCATGGCTGATCACCGAACAGTCGCAAAAACTCAATCGCTCTTTCACGCGCGCCGGGTTCTTCAGCGATCATTTCCTGCAGCAGCTGCACGGCGAGCATAGGCTCCTTTCGCCCGACGATGGAAATTCCTCTGGAGACACGGCGAGAGAGTTTTATAAAATTTTTTCTCTCTAACGCACGCAGATGCAACAGGACAGCATTAGACGAGCTAACGCCGAGCATATCGGCCAGCTCAGATAGCGTAGGTGGGTAGCCATGCTGATTGATGTAGGCCACCAGCAGATCGAAAACTTCCTGCTGTCGAAAAGTTAGTTTTGAAGACGAAAGCAAACCGGCGCCCGATGAAGGAGCACCAGTCTGATGGGATTTTGATACTTCGGGGGTTTGCGTCATGGTTTCTCTCCGCGACGCAGCAGGTATAGGTTGTTCAAGCCTATGACGGGATTGTAACAGAACCAGGGGGAACCTGGTAACCAACTCCAGACTTTGCCTTTTCAATCATCTGTGAAAATAGAGAGAGAGTCCCCACGATCTCATCCGGCTGCAAAGGCATAAACGAAACAGTATCGCCGCGCCGGTACATCAGAGCGCGCTCACACACAGGAAAGGATGTCAGACGAGCAACGATCACCCCATCGTCGCATCTGATAATTGCATAGCCGGTGTTCGGCATTTCTTGTTTTTTACTCACAGCAAAATCCTCAAAGTAAACCAGGCAAGCCACTGGACCTCAACTTAACAGAACCAGTCATCAGCGCTTTCCCAGGTGTCCTGCAGGATTTCCTCTACACGTTTTTTATCTCCGTCCATTCCACCAAGCACGGTCAACCCATCAGAGTTGGCCCGACGAATCACAAGACTGCAGTTATTAAAGTTTTGATCCAATCGCCGCAGTAGCTCCTTCTCCAGAGCAGGCACAGCGCCATCTGGCAATTTTTTTTGGCGATCAATTGTGATTTCCACTTTCATAACTAGCTCCTCACGCAAGTACTGTATAAATAAACAGTATACTTGTTAGGTGAAATGTTCAAGCGTTTAATGCCACTTTTCGCTAACCCATGCTCATGTTTAGATTGATCTTTTTTCCACAAAGGACGAAATGTAAGTATCCCTGCAAAACGAACCATCAATTTTTAGAGGACCTCTGGCGCTCCAGATTCCGCTCTTGGCACACAGGGGACGTCCAGGGCCCGGGAGTACTTCCCTGGACGCATGATCCAGATTGACCATTATGATTTTTTATGGTTTTGTGAAGATAAAAGTAACGACAGAGCCAAAAAGGCTAAAATTGAAGAGGAGCACTACCATGAGCAACCCAGAAATAAAAAATAAGGGCCATAAACCTCCGGATGGTCTTCCTCGTTATCGTCTCCTGACAGGTAAGGATGACGCTAAATTTTGTCATCGGGTTTCAGAAGCACTGGCGCTTGGTTATCAACTGTATGGTTCCCCCGCCGCGACGTTTAATGGGCAGGATGTGATTGTTGCGCAGGCTATCATATGGCCTGAGGTACAGCAGAATCAGGCTTCGTAGCAATGAGTGGGCTCACAGCGTCCGGAATCCGCCCGGTGCCGTAAATCACCGCCAGGTCTGTCATAAGGTAATTTCATCACTCATCGCGACACCATTTTTCTTAACGCAGGCCTTCTTTTTCACTGTTTATCAGAACTGTGGACCGCAGTGATCTCCACTCCGTGCTTTAATCAATGAGAGTGATGTCGGGTGCAAATTAAACTACCATTCCCAACAGCAAAGGCGAGATAACCCTACCCTCGCAGGGTTTCTGCGCCTGGTAATATGCCCATGACAGTCTCTAAGACCGCTTAGAGCGATCTGCTGATATTATGTTTGGAATAGAGACAACATGGCTATGTCAGGATTTCGAGGCTGGCTTACAATGTAGGGAGGAACATAATTTTTATTTAAATGTTGCAGACTCATATAGATTAAGGATATGTTGTATAAAATACTTACAAAAGATCAAACCAATGCGAGTTCTTGATAATAATGGTATGAAGCTGAATGCTGAGTGCCTGGTAGGTGAAGAAGATGGGGTATATGGCTTGATACTTGAGTCCTGGGGACCAGCACATAGAAACAAAGATTATAATATTGCCCTCGATTATATTATTGAAAGACTTACTGATTCCGGAGTAGACAAAGTCGTTGTATATTTGGCCTCATCACCAATCAGAAGACATATACAATCTATAACTGAGAGAAAAATACATCCTGATGAGTATTTTTCTTTAGTGGGAAACCAACCTTCCAATATCCGTCAAGAAATGTGTAGGTATCAGAATTATTTCAGCAGAACTGGTAAAAAAGATGCACCATCAGGGAACAGAACAAAGCGAATAATGATAAACATCCCTGGCGTCAACAGTGCTGAATTTTGGAAACCTATCATATACGGAGATACATCAGTATTTTTCGAGCCTACTTATGATGAGAGAATTCTAAATAAAAGGGTCAGCAGGCTAATAAATATTCCTTTGGATGAGCCCAAGGGTTCTAAAACACCTGGAACATTAGAAAGAGTTCAGAAGGTTTATATTCGGGACCCTGCTGTTAAAGCTTGGGTATTGCAAAAGAGTAAGGGAATATGTGAAAGATGTGGTGAAAATGCACCGTTCTTAATAAATGACGACACCCCATATCTCGAAGTGCATCATGTGATACCACTTTCTTTATCTGGTGCTGACACCATAAGTAATTGTGTTGCACTATGCCCGAATTGCCATCGAGCATTGCATTACAGCCAAAATTCGAAAGAGCTGATTGAGGCACTTTATATAAATATAAAAAGGTTGCAAAAATGAGATTTTCGTTTTGCTGGGATACTTATAGGTGAGCAACGCCGCTCCTGGCAAGAAGCGGACGATCTAACTCAGCTAAAGGTCCTCTCCGAGCAAAAAGCGGAAGTTCGTGCCCCAGCCACAGAATCACACGGCCATTCTATTAATGAATAGAGTCGGATTCTGGGTCAGGGCCAAGTGTTTTTAATTAAAACCTACATGATTATGAAACGTACTTCCACATATCAAGTACCATCCTATAGATAACCATGTAACAAGTAGCAAACCTAAAGTTTAATGTGTGATATTAGTACCCTCTCCGAATTCTTTGCTTAAGATCGGCGTGGAATGTGTCTGCATTTACTTTATCTACACGACGCATTGCCTCGCTTCCATTGAAAGACTCAAGGGTAATCTGGCGCTTCCCGCTTATTTCATTCTTGTAAGATTGAATGAACAATTCAATCTCAGAAGGTTTTGTCATCTGCGGCCATTTACTAAGATACTCAGGCAGTTCACTAACTGTCGTTCTGTACGAGCAAATCCTGCGATAAGTGATTGTGGCCTCGCCTATTTCGAATGGAACCCACCAGGACTGTGCCGTTTGACTTGAAACTACCGCAATAAGGTGCGTGCTTTCACTAATTCGACGAGTTATTACACTAGTTATATCATCAGTGGATTGCGACTCAACATCAAGCACATCAAGATATGTAGAGATACCTTCTTCCGTAAGCCTCTTATTGATCGCCATGGCCTGCGCTCGATCAGTGTGGCGATAACTGATAAAAACTGTCATTAGAAACGTCCTTTAGCTACTAGTTCACGATAATAAGCACCAAGTGCTGTAAGGAGGAAGCCAATTGAGTTAAATAAAGCGAAATACATATACGTGGCTTCAACTGGTTCAAAAAAGCTATGGTGGTTAAACTTTTGAAATTCTGCAAAAAACCTCACCGCGCTTAGGATTAAACAATTCTCCTCCGCCGGCTCTTACCTTGAACCGAAATGGAAAACGTTTTTTGTTGCCCACGAAAAATTGAGGGTTAAATTAATCCTTTTTCAATGAGCCGTCGGTAATGCTCGCCTAATACTGTAAGCCTACAGGACTTGTTTTCCATCGCAGCAAAGTACATATGAGGCGCATCCTCAGGAACGAGGAGATTGACGCGATTAAATTGCTGGAGAATTGCAAAAACCTCCGTTTTATCTGGATCAGGACAATCACTTTTCGGTTCGTAAGATGGGTCTAATTGAAATTTAAAGCCGGGTTGTGGGAAGTAATCTACTAATTTCCTCAAATCGGCCAAATCTAATGGAGATTGCACACTTCTTAGTGAAACGAAGCTTTTGACGTTTGTTTTGAATAAAGGTCGTTGATCCCAAGCTCCCAAAGACTGATCAATGTGTGCATAAACACTGCCTGGAGTGATATCACCAATCAAATTTGCAGCAGAACCGTTTAAAGCATCAACTAGCAATGTAGTGAAAATACCAGACCCATTTTCCTCCATCGAATACTGCTCTTCAGTTGATGCCGTAAGGATCGTCATCCCTTCGGTAAGCTCTGCAGTTGGATCACTTCTTTCTTTACTGCCTGCAACACCCGAGTGGCAACTATCCAAAATGATTATTTTGTTTCGCGCTCTGGATTTATTGGCTATATGTATTAACTCATGGAGTGAAAAACCATCATCACCAGTTTCACAATCACTACCACAAAGAAAACCACCAACACTTTCTATATAACCATGACCAGCGAAGTAGAATAAGGCAACATCACTATCACCTTCAAATAATTGCTCCGCTGCTTGTTTTATTTCTTTTCTGTTTATAGGCTTTGTCGGGCCAGTAGCCGTCATTAGCTTAACGGCAAAGTTAACTGAGCCATCAGAATGTCGTTCGAGTACACTCTTTACACTGTATGCATCATTAACACACCCATACAAAGGGGATATTTTGTCGTAATGATCAATACCAATGACTAACGCCTTTCTCATTTAATTACCTCATAAAGAATCGATAAATGATTTAACACCATCCCATGTCCATACTACTGGAGATAATCCATCTGGCTTTGTTCGATCGTCTTTATAAATCCAAAGAGGAAGAATAGGTTTGCCTTCCTCTTTAGCACACTCTATCTCCCACTTCTGCCCAGTCGATGTTAAAGAATCCGAGCTAATCAGTGCAATAACACCATCAGATCTTTTAATTCTGGTTCTGACCTTATCTTTCCAACCGCTTTCGTATGCCTCTTTAACAGACATATCAATATATTCAAACTCACATTTTGTATTAAGAGATTGACCTTTTAAGAGATCTCTCATTCTTTCATCTTCAATAGCAAAGGCAACGAATATAACTTTCTTTGAATCAGCCATGTTTATAACATCCTTCTACACAAAGTTGGATAACTAACACCGATTTTGAATCAAGATCTTATAGCATATCTAAGCTTATACTGAAAACCACCGTTGATCTACAACTGCTGACCTGCTCCCCGTTAATCAACACTAAGTGCTGTTAGCTACTTCCGCTTTTGGCACTCAGCGGACATCTCAGCTTTGTCTCACCCCGGAATCATTAAACTTAGCTTTGAAATCCCGTACCAACTGCTGTTGACTCCATTTTAGGCATAATCAGCACCTCGCCGCATTACGCAGGCAGCGGTTACGCATTTTGGCAAGCAACCAGAGTTCGTTTGCTGTTGTAGTCATCCCAAGCGTCGATGTGTAAACAGTCGCAGCCCGGCGCCACAGCTTTTTGTCTTCCAGCGTCTTCGCCAGGCCCAGTGCGTCCTGGATTTTTTTCACATCCTCTTCAGATAATGGTGTTGCAGTCTGCGGCAGGGCAACATCGGGAACCTCAACGCCTGCAACAACCCGGTAGACATACTGGCAACCGTTATGGGTACGATGGAGTTTTCCCGCGGCATGGAGCTGCCGCAGCAAGTTACCTGCTGTACTGGCTTGCAAGTCGAGCGCATCGCAGACATCCTGCAGGACGCATTCTGGCGTCCGGCTAACGATGGCAAGCACCATCTGTGCTTTGGTTACTTTGGTTTTTGATTGTTTGGTCATGGTCAAAACTCGTTTACTTGGTTAAACCTGCCGCCTTGCGGCGTTTGTACTCTTCCATCAGAAGCTGTGCTGGTGTAGGCCCAGCCGGATGTCGCGGCGCTTCAAGCTGTCGGCGAATCGGCGGGATCGAGAATCCATTAGCCAGGTGCTTCGTCCACTTCGTAAGTAATTTTTCTGCCAGTTTTTTTAGTTCCCCCTCTGTGAGGTTTCGCTCAACTCCCGTTCTGCGCATCTCAACGCAAATGTGATACAGCACGTCCTGTTTCCAGGGATATCTGTCGCTGCCCGAAAAGCGATAAGACTCATTGCGCCAGCGCTTGTATTCAGCCATCACAGCTTCGGACGTCAGGTTGAATGGGTTGGCTCCACTCGCCGAAACCAGCGCAACGAATTCAGCCAGATCCGGTGGCCATGTGTTACCCGCAGCGCAGCGTTCCATGCACTGGCGGCAGACCAGGGTAATCTGGGCATCACTCATCGATCCAATCTGGGCAATCCACATATCCGAGGGAGCCGCCCCGTTCTTCTGGGTCCACCGGTTCGAGAATATCTCCCCCATGACCGTCCATAGCCGCCATGCCGTATCCGCCGCCAGCAAGTCCGCGTTGCTTCTCCCAGAGCTCTCTGGCTTCCTGAATTTGCTGGACTGCCCGGGATGCGGTGTTAACTGATTGAATTCTTGCATTGCCGTTACCTCCGGTTGCTGGTTGCGGTTTAGATTTGGCTCTGGCACTTATCACGCTGCGGGCAAATTTCTGCTCCCACTGAATCTGAGTGAACACTTTCCCCTCGGATTTCCAGTACGCGGTGAACTCTGCCAGCTCTGTCGGCAGGTATGCCGGTTCGGGAAGCGCTATACCCCAGGTAGCAGCCAGTCGCGGCCAGTCCTGTGACGGCAGCCAAAGGTCGTGCATAGCGAATTTCCCGATCGGAATATCCACTCCAGGCAGATACTGAGGTTGCTGGGGAAAATTTCTCTCCTGCGCATAGAGAGTGGGGTTTGATCCTTTTCCCTTCCCTTCCCTTCCTTTTCCGTCAGTGAGTCCTCCATGAGGATTCACTGAGTCCTCACTGAGCCCTCCTTGATTAGGAGCTCTCTTTTCTTCCTTTCCTGCCTTAGACTCAGTGAATTCTGGCGGAAGAGGTATTTTTGAGGCCGAAGGCCTGTTTATTTTTTGATGCTTAAGGAAACCTTTAATCTGCAAATAGCAGACATCATTCACTGAATACTCAGTGAGTAATCCATGAGTAATCAGTTCCTGTATTAGTGGTTCGCAATCGAGCACGTCCGCAGGGAAGATTTGCATCTTCAACCGTTTTGGCGAACGCTCAAGGCATCCCATATCGTTGGCGAAGTTGAACAACCCGATAAACAGGAGACGCGCTGGAATTGAACATTCCACCACCTTCTCATCTGTCCAGAATTCAGGTTTAACTGTTCTGATGCGGGCCATCTGAAACCTCTTATTAACCAGCTGGTGCTGGTGGTCATTGTCAAAACTCGATTAGAAAAACTGCGGCGCTACGGCGCTGATGCTCGCCAGTAGTGGTCCCGCCGCATCTGCAGGGAGCATGTTAAAAAGTGCAATTGCAGCTTCCCGTATTTCACGCTCTAGTTTCTGCAGAGGTGCGCCAAGTAACTTGGCCTGGTGCGCTTCGCTGCATTCTTTGATCGCATTGGCCACCAGCTCAGTTTCAGTTAAGCCATGTTTTAGGCCATGTTTGCGCGCGATCTCTATCGGCATTGCATCAGCGATCGCCGCCGAAAGCTGGATGACATAACTGGTGTACTTCTCTGAACCGCCCTCGTTTTTCAGGTAGCGATACAGATTTTGTTTATTGACGCTGATACCGCGCCCGTTTTGTTTCTCCCACTGTTCGGCCACCAGCTGCGCGACGTGGTCTTGCGCACGCCCAGGTAATGAGGACTCCCATTCCTGAACGGCGGCCAAAATGGCTCGGCATTTCTTGCCGTCACGCCGACGGGGCAAATACTGATTTTCCGTTTTCAGTTGCATACTCATCACCGGAGTATGATTTTCAAAAGAGGTGGTTTGCATGGTCACTCCTTAGGTATTCCATCCGTTGGATTCGGATATAGATCAGGACGTAATTCATGAGGCGTAACGCCCGTTGCATTAAAAACCTGTAAAACTCGCGATGAAGGCACAATACCTTTTGTTTTCCACTGACTTACTGCCATGCCGCTTACTCCAAGCGTTGATGCTAATTTATTGGCTGAGCCAGCTACTCGAATTGCGTTATCAAGGGCTGTCATATCTATCTCCTCGTTAAGTTAGGCATAATAAAGCATAGGTTTATATTCAATGCAAATTTTTAATTTATTGTGGCTATAAACTAAACCTTTACAATGGGCTTATGAAAAACACTGAAGAACTCAACAACCAACTGATTGCTCGTTTGGAAGAAATTACTCAAAGAGGGATCAGCAAGGCGGATATGGCTCGCATTGCTGGAGTTACACCTCAAGCGGTGAATGGGTGGTTTAAGAAAGGAGTAATCAGTAAAAAGTCCGCAATTGCCCTCGCGGAAGCTGCCAATGTGTCTGTAACTTGGTTGCTTGGAGAGAAAGTATCTGAAGATTCAGGCCTCAAGCCAAATGAGAGCAAAATGTTACGTCTGTTTAGGCAGTTACCTGAGGCTGAACAAGAGAGAATGATCGATACGTTTGAAGTCCGCCTAAAAGAAATCGATGATTATGTTGAGAAATATCTCCGTGGTCGATTTAAGGCTAGCGACACTAACTAACATCTCTGATCTCACCCCATGAAACCGGCAAATGCCGGTTTTTTTTTGCCTGCCGCGCAGCCTCAATCACTCCAACAGCTCCCCTGTCTCGATTAAAGCAAAAGTTTGCATCTGTATAAATCCAATGTTGACATCAAACATAAACCAATGCTTTAATCATTCCATCGCAGCAAGTCATCGAGGCAGGAAGCCCACGAAGTAGCTGCCGGCGGCATACGAAACACCGGATGAGATGACAGCAATATCAATCGCAGCAGGTTCAACGTTCGGCTGCCCGGCCTTAAGGGAAGGAAATAAGTATGGATAAAGCATACGAAGACTATTTTGAAAACCTCTCTGAAGGTGAAGAGGCACTGAGTTTCAGCGAGTTTACCGCGGCACTTTCAGGTAAGCCGGCAGACTGCGCCTCTTCTGAAATGTAATGGAAATCCTGCGCGCTTCGTGGTGGTGAATTGCAGGGTGAAAAAGCTCAATCGTGAAGATCAGCGTCACGACACCACCGACGAAGCGCGTCGAAGTAGTGAAAATAAAACATCAGGGTTTGCAATGCGGTGAATGCGGCTATGCGCACGCGACACAGTTAAAAAAGTAAACATGGCGGTTATTCACACGTTGTGGGGAAAAAGTTGTCGGCGGTAGTTGTTAACTGGCTGCCGTCACCGGGAGGCACCCGGCGCCGCATTGCAAAACCACATCCTAATACTGAGTTAACTGGAGATAACTATGAAGGATTTTGCCCGAGTACCTACCGGGAACCAGGCGACCCGCCTGAACTGGTTCGAGGTGAGACTACGCCAGCTGTGTTACTTACTGGCGCAGAAAGGAAACCCTGAGGCTGAGGCATGAATACCCTGTTTGCCCTTGTCATCAGCGTATGTGCTCTCACTGGTGAATGCTCTGATGTTCTGATCGGTGTTTATCCATCAGAGGCCAGTTGCAACAGCAACGCCGATGAACAAAAAGTACTGGGCCAGTGCCTCCCCTACCGAAATGCACAAAAAATGGCTGTCGACCAACAGCCTGCAGTGAGTTTTTGAATCGAGTTTTGACCAATGGCCGTTACGGCCGGAGAAGTGATTATGGAATTTGGAATGAAACGCGTTCTGGCATCTGTCCAGGCCGCCGCCACTTTGAATAAGCTCTATGACGGCTCGCCCGTTTCACTGACGGCCATCAGTAAAGAGTCAAAGCTGTCTACTTCATACCTTGAGCAGATCTTCAAAAAGCTGCGGGCGGGTAACCTGGTAATTTCACAGCGTGGCCCAGGTGGTGGTTATAGCCCCCGCGGCGATGACATCACCGTTACAGAAGTGATCACTGCGGTATCTAAACTGCCAGCCCATAAAACTTTTGAGCCTATCCTGCGAGCGCTTGACGACGTTCGCGTATCACAGCTGCTGCGGGGCGATTCGCCAGCCCCATAAAGCACAAAACCCGCGCAAGGCGGGTTAAGTACCCGGTCAGCCGACCAAAGCTTTCCGGAATCGAGTTTTGACCAATGACCACCACCAGGGCGGCTGCCATCAGCTGCCGGGTATCTTACAATCCAAAGGAGCCCAAACGCAATGAACAACTACCCGTATCTCATTAAAGCGAAGGCAAAAGCAAACGAAGCGAAAAGTCTCTTCTGCTGGTTCTCTGCTAAATCCGATTCTCGCGCCGAGCGCAAAATCCTGGACATCCTGGAAGACGCTGAAATTAACGTTGGCCGCGGCGCCAGCCATCAGCTGCCGATCCGCACCAACTGGCTCATCGTTGATGACTTACCGGAAGAAGGTGTACTGGATGACACCTGGTGCGATCGCTACGAGCTTGGTGGTGAAGACGGGCTGACATGGCAAAAAATCGTTGCGCCGGCGGCTGCTGAACCACAGCCCTCCAGTAAACCAGAAAACGATATCTCTCCTGCAAATAGCGATGAAGAGGACTATTCGAACAATGAAGAAGCACTCTTCAACTTGGCGGAAATGTCATTCCGCACGCAGCTGCTTGCCCAGTATATGGCCGACGAGCGTCACGTGTATCACATTAGCATTCCTCATCGTAACCGCCTTTCAGCGATGGAAATGGATACGGATAATCACAGTGTGCAGAATCTGCTGCTGACGGCAGAAAATATTCCGGATCTTAAAAAATATGATATGCCTGGCCTGTGGAAATTTACCAGTGCATTTAAGAGCGTATTTCCTGTGGGGAAACGCCATGAGCTCGGCAAGCAAATTCAGTTCGCCAAATTGTGGCTTGAAACGTCGCACATTGACCGCGGGATCCTTACAAAGGAATGGGCTGCTGGAAACTATATCACCTCAATAAACAAAACCGATGCCGGCGCCAATGCTGGCGGCGGAAACAAAACTGACCGCAATCCGGATTATCAGCATTCGCTGGATACTCTGGATATAGAGATCGCGCTTGCAACGATGCCTATGGATTTTGACATCTATAATTTTCCGGCATCAGTCCACCGCCGCGCGAAGGAAATAGTACAGAAGAAAGAAAGTCCATTTAAAGAATGGTCTGCAGCATTACGGAGCACACCAGGCATCCTTGATTATTCCCGTGCAGCGATTTTTGCACTGATCAGGGAAGCATCAAGTGGAATAACTCCTTTTCCAGATCGGTTGCGTGGCTACATCAACGCGAATCTGACTGAACATATGCATGATACCCCGAGCGCTGAAACGCTTGCCAAGGCGGGGCATATTCCATCTGCAGTAGTCACTCTGGATGCAATAAACCAAGCAATCGCCGGAGAGGATAGCAGCGCAAACCTGGAAACACTCTCCTCCGACTTTAAAGCAGTTGGTACCGAACTGGTAAAAGAGGCTCAAAAGCAACGTCCAGACGCTAATCAGGATCTGGCCTCCGAGCGCGGCGAATATGTTGAAGGGATTAGCGACCCTACGGATCCGAAGTGGGTAACCGAAGACCTTACCAAGACCAGGCAGCCTGAAGTTTCAAAAATTGGGGACGGAGTATTTTCCATTGACGGTCTTGTTGACGTTACGGGCAAGGTTAACCAAAAAGAAAAAACAGATGAAGATCATCAAACGGATGCTGTAGATATTGAATCCGGTCATCATAATAAGGAGGAAGATCAGCCAATTGATTATGTTCACGTTATGGTTGATCTGGAAACCATGGGTAAAAAACATAACGCCCCTATCGTCGCTATTGGTGCGGTTGTTTTTGACCCGGCAACCGGCTCTATTGGAGAAAGTTTCTATAAAGTCGTATGCCTTGAATCCTCTGTGAACTGGGGCGCCGTAATCGATCCATCTACTGTTATCTGGTGGCTTAAGCAGTCCTCCGAAGCACGCTCTGCGATCGTAAATGATGATGCTATCCCGTTGCTGGATGCATTACTCCAGTTCAGAGAATTTATCTCTGATAATGTTGCTGGCGGGAGCAAAAAGGCACAGGTATGGGGTAACGGTGCGTCATTCGATAACTCTATTCTGCGTTCTTCTTACGATTGCATTGCTGAAGATTATCCGTGGGAATACTGGAACGATCGGGACGTACGAACAATGGTAGAGCTCGGCCAGGCCATTAGCTTCGACCCCAAAACAACGATCCCGTTTGAAGGGGCTCGTCACAATGCCCTCGCTGATGCTATTCATCAGGCTCGCTATGTATCAGCAATCTGGCAGCGAATAATTGCCGGCAATCAGGTGCTGCAAAAATTGATGCAAAACTGATTTTTTATTTTCAGATACTGGCCCAGCAATGGGCCATAATGAGGTAAAACACATGCTTCAGATGTTAACCCTTGAAGAGTGGGCAAACGAGAAATATAGAAGCAATCCTCCAAGCGTTTCCACTCTCAGGAATTATGCTAAACAGAATATGTTTTCTCCCCCAGCCAAAAAAGAAGGTCGATTCTGGCGCGTCAGGGAGGATGCTGAGCTGGTCGGTACATTGACCACTCCTGTAGTAAAGAAAAGCGACCCTGTTCTTTTGCAGAGGATTTTGAACGATGGCTGCCAGACCACGTAAAAATAATATATCTATTCCAAATTTATACCCGCTCTACAGTAGAAAGGTTAATAAAGTATACTGGCGTTATAAGCACCCGATAACTGGTAAGTTTCATAGTCTAGGAACAGATGAAGCAGAGGCCACGGCAATAGCTATTGAAGCAAATAAAAGACTGGCGGAACAACAAACCCGCCAGATAATGGCAATCACTGACAGAATTTCCACCAACTCAGGAAAATCAATATCAACTAACACCTGGCTTGAACGTTACTGGAAGATTCAGCAGGAAAGATTAAAGTCCGGAGATATTAAAGAAAACACTATCAAACAAAAAGCAAAACCAGTATCTCTGCTTAAGGAGCGGGTAGGAATGAAATTAATATCCGCTGTCAATGTTCGAGATGTTGCGCAAATTCTTGATGAATATTTAGCGGAGGGACAACCCAGAATGGCTCAGGTCATTCGCTCTGTCCTAATAGATGTTTTTAAAGAAGCTCAGCATGCGGGAGAAGTACCTCCTGGTTATAACCCCGCACTAGCAACTAAACAACCTCGTAGAAAGATCACTCGCCAGCGCCTCACTCTTGAGGAATGGCAAAAGATTTTTGATATAGCCGATGAAAATCACAAATACATGGGGAACGCCATGCTTTTAGCCATAGTAACAGGACAGCGACTAGGTGATATATCCCGTATGAAATTCTCGGACATCTGGGACGATCATCTACACGTTGAGCAAGAGAAAACCGGAAGCAAAATCGCTATACCATTAGCTCTGCGTTGCAACGCAATCAACTGGAGCCTCCGAGATGTAATCAGTCGTTGCCGGGATTATGCAGTAAGCCCTTATTTGGTTCATTTCTTTAGAACCACCTCACAGGCTGAGCGAGGAGCACAGGTGAAACCCAGAACACTGACCATGAATTTCAGCAAGGCAAGAGACAGTGCAGATATTGACTGGGGACAAGGTACACCGGCAACTTTCCATGAACAAAGATCGCTTTCCGAGCGGTTATATAAAGCCCAGGGTATAAACACGAAAGATTTACTTGGACATAAAACTCAACAACAAACGGATAGGTACCATGATGATCGAGGGAAGGGGTGGACAACGGTGGCCTTATGAGGTTTTTCGGGAGGGGTTTTGATAACTTGTTTTGATAAAATTTTGATAACCGTTCGAAAACTAATAATAAAAACGGGAACCACCAAGTTCCCGTTTTGACATAATCTGGGGGCCAGATTACATGTTCGCGATAATCGCGTCGCCAAACTCGCTACATTTCAGCAGCTTAGCGCCTTCCATCAGACGTTCGAAGTCATAGGTCACGGTCTTGGCGGCGATAGCGCCTTCCATGCCTTTAACGATCAGGTCTGCGGCTTCGAACCACTGCATGTGGCGCAGCATCATCTCTGCGGACAGGATGATGGAGCCCGGGTTCACTTTGTCCTGGCCGGCATACTTCGGCGCAGTACCGTGAGTCGCTTCGAACAGCGCGCACTCGTCACCGATGTTGGCGCCCGGGGCGATACCGATACCGCCAACCTGCGCCGCCAGGGCGTCAGAGATATAGTCGCCGTTCAGGTTCATACAGGCGATAACGTCGTATTCCGCCGGACGCAGCAGGATCTGCTGCAGGAACGCATCGGCGATCACGTCTTTCACCACGATCTCTTTGCCGGTGTTCGGGTTCTTGATTTTCACCCACGGACCGCCGTCGATCAGCTCGCCGCCGAACTCTTCGCGAGCCAGCTGGTAGCCCCAGTCTTTGAACGCGCCTTCGGTGAACTTCATGATGTTGCCTTTGTGCACCAGAGTGACGGAATCACGATCGTTGGTGATCGCGTATTCAATCGCGGCGCGCACCAGGCGTTTGGTGCCTTCTTCAGAGCACGGCTTGATGCCGATGCCGCAATGTTCCGGGAAGCGAATTTTCTTCACACCCATCTCATCGCGCAGGAATTTGATCACTTTGTCTGCTTCCGCAGAGTCGGCTTTCCACTCGATACCGGCATAGATATCTTCTGAGTTTTCACGGAAGATAACCATGTCGGTCAGTTCCGGGTGCTTAACCGGGCTCGGGGTGCCCTGGTAGTAACGTACCGGACGCAGGCAGACGTAGAGGTCCAGCTCCTGGCGCAGCGCCACGTTCAGAGAACGGATGCCGCCGCCGACTGGGGTGGTCAGAGGACCTTTGATAGCAACGCGGTAGTCACGAATCAGATCGAGGGTTTCAGCTGGCAGCCAGACGTCCTGGCCATAGACGTGGGTTGATTTCTCACCGGTGTAAACTTCCATCCAGGAAATTTTACGCTCGCCCTTATAGGCTTTCTCAACGGCGGCATCAACCACTTTCAGCATCGCTGGGGTAACGTCAACGCCGATACCGTCACCTTCAATGAACGGGATAATCGGATTGTGAGGGACGTTCAGTTTGCCGTTTTGCAGGGTGATTTTTTGACCTTCCGCCGGAACTACTACTTTGCTTTCCATTAACCTCTCCTTCGAGCGCTTCTGGTTCTGCTCTTCCCTCTTCACGCGAGCCTGGTGTTGGCTGAGTCGGCCAGCTTCGGCGTACCGGGTCTTCCCGCTAACCGGAGCTATCGCGTCCGTGTCGCCTTCCTGCCTGTAGTGCGAATCGGTTTGAGCAATTTTTTGTTAATAATTTGTAATGAGCATGTCAATACTACCTGAATGTTTGCGTCCATGAAAGGCATTCGTAATTAGGCTATAATGCGGCAATTGATAAAGCCTGAAAATACCATGCAGAAAACTTCATTTAGAAAACATCGCGTTGAGCGATTCAGCACACAACAAGTCACCAGACAACGTAAAGAACGCCAGCCAAAAACTGTGATCTTGTTCAATAAACCCTATGATGTGTTGCCGCAATTTACCGATGAAGCCGGGCGCAGCACGCTGAAAGATTTTATTCCGGTGGCGGGCGTTTACGCCGCAGGTCGGCTAGATCGCGACAGCGAAGGCCTGCTGGTGCTGACCAACGACGGCGCGCTGCAGGCGAAGCTGACCCAGCCGGGTAAGCGCACCGGCAAGATCTACTATGTTCAGGTGGAAGGCGAACCCACGCCCGAGGCGCTGACCGCCTTGCGCGACGGCGTCACCCTTAACGACGGCCCCACCCTGCCTGCCGGCGTAGAACTTGTCGAGGAGCCCGTCTGGCTGTGGCCGCGCAACCCACCGATTCGTGAGCGCAAATCGATTCCCACCCGCTGGTTGAAAATCACGCTCTACGAGGGACGCAACCGCCAGGTGCGCCGGATGACCGCCCACGTCGGCTTCCCCACCCTGCGGCTGATCCGCTACGCCATGGGCGGCTATACGCTTGACGGACTGGCCAACGGCGACTGGCGTAAAGCCGAATAACTGAAAAGGAAAAGCGATGTTTAAACCTCATGTCACCGTTGCCTGCGTGGTTCACGCCCAGGATAAATTTCTCATCGTCGAAGAGACCATTAACGGCAAAGCGCTGTGGAACCAGCCGGCCGGCCATCTCGAGGCCAATGAAACGCTGCTGCAGGCCGCCGAACGTGAACTGTGGGAAGAGACCGGCATTCGCGCCACGCCGCAGCACTTCATCCGCATGCATCAGTGGCTGGCTCCCGATAACACGCCGTTTCTGCGCTTCCTGTTCGCCATCGAACTTAGCGATCTGTGCGCCACTGAACCGCACGACAGCGATATCGATCGCTGCCTGTGGCTCAGTGCTGAGGAAATTCTTAACGCGCCGAACCTGCGCTCGCCGCTGGTTGCCGAAAGCATTCGCTGCTACCTGCAGGACCCGCGGCAGCCGCTGTCGCTGATTGGCGCATTTAACTGGCCGTTCACAGGGGGTGAATGAACGGTGAGCGCGTGCTAGAATACGCCGCCTCGAAGTTCAATGTAGCGAGTATTTCCATGTCAGAAAGCCAGAAAAAAGTGATCGTCGGCATGTCCGGCGGCGTCGACTCCTCGGTCTCCGCGTACCTGCTGCTGCAGCAAGGGTATAAGGTGGAAGGCCTGTTCATGAAGAACTGGGAGGAAGACGACGGCGAGGAATACTGCACCGCCGCCGCCGACCTTGCCGATGCGCAAGCGGTCTGCGATAAGCTGGGCATTGAACTGCACACCGTTAACTTTGCCGCCGAATATTGGGATAACGTCTTTGAGCTCTTCCTGGAAGAGTACAAAGCCGGCCGCACGCCGAACCCGGATATTCTGTGCAATAAAGAGATCAAATTTAAAGCCTTCCTCGAGTTTGCTGCCGAAGACCTCGGCGCCGACTACATCGCCACCGGGCACTATGTGCGCCGCGCCGATGTCGACGGTAAAAGCCAGCTGCTGCGCGGCCTCGACGGCAACAAAGATCAGAGCTACTTCCTCTACACCCTTAGCCACGAGCAGATTGCCCAGAGCCTGTTCCCGGTGGGTGAGCTGGAAAAACCGCAGGTGCGTAAGATCGCCGAAGAGCTGGATCTGATCACCGCGAAGAAAAAAGATTCCACCGGCATCTGCTTTATCGGCGAGCGTAAATTCCGCGATTTCCTTGGCCGCTATCTGCCGGCGCAGCCGGGCAAAATCCTCACCGTCGACGGCGAGGAGATCGGTACCCATCAGGGGCTGATGTACCACACCCTGGGCCAGCGTAAAGGGCTGGGTATCGGCGGCACCAAAGAGGGTAGCGAAGATCCATGGTACGTGGTCGATAAAGACGTTGAGAATAATATTCTTATCGTCGCCCAGGGCCATGACCACCCGCGCCTGATGTCCGTCGGTCTGATTGCCCAACAGCTGCACTGGGTAAACCGTGAACCGCTGCAGGGCACCCTGCGCTGCACGGTGAAAACCCGCTATCGCCAGACCGATATCCCCTGCACCGTTACCGCGCTGGATGAAGACCGTATCGAAGTCCGCTTCGATGAGCCGGTCGCGGCGGTGACCCCGGGCCAGTCCGCAGTGTTCTATTTAGGGGAAGTGTGCCTCGGCGGCGGAATTATTGAACAACGACTGCCTCTGCAGTCCTGAACGCGCGTTATTTCCGCCGGGACGAACCGCCCTGGCGGCTGACAAGGAGTATGTGTGGCGAAGAATTACTATGACATCACCCTGGCGCTGGCTGGCGTTTGCCAGGCGGCGCGACTGGTTCAGCAACTGGCGCATCAGGGACATTGCGACAGCGATGCCCTGCATGTGTCGCTGAACAGCATAATCGACCTCGATCCTGAGTCGACGCTGGCGGTGTTCGGTGGCAGTGAAGCCAATCTTCGCCTCGGTCTTGAAACGCTGCTCGGGGTGCTCAATACCAGCAGCCGTCAGGGCCTCAATGCGGAACTCACCCGCTATACCCTGAGCCTGATGGTGCTGGAGCGCAAGCTCGCCGCCAGTAAAGGGGCGATGGACACGCTCGGCAACCGCATCGCCGGCCTGCACCGTCAGCTGGAACACTTTGACCTGCAGTCCGAAACGCTGCTCAGCGCCATGGCGGGCATCTATGTCGATGTGATAAGCCCGCTGGGGCCGCGTATTCAGGTGACCGGCTCCCCTGCCGTGCTGCAAAGCCCGCAGGTGCAGGCGAAAGTTCGCTCAGCGCTGCTGGCGGGTATTCGCGCCGCGGTGCTCTGGCATCAGGTGGGCGGCGGACGTCTGCAGCTTATGTTTTCCCGTAATCGTCTGGTTAACCAGGCAAAGCAAATTCTTGCTCATTTAACCCCGGAGTTGTGATCTATGGAATTATCCTCACTGACCGCCGTTTCCCCTGTAGACGGCCGCTACGGCGATAAAGTCAGCGCGCTGCGCGGTATCTTCAGCGAATTCGGTTTGCTGAAATTCCGCGTTCAGGTGGAAGTACGTTGGCTGCAAAAACTGGCCGCCCACGCAGCGATCAAGGAAGTTCCTGCTTTTGCTGCCGACGCAAACGGTTTCCTTGATAAAATCGTCGCCGATTTCAGCGTTGAAGACGCGGAGCGCATCAAAACCATCGAGCGCACCACTAACCACGACGTGAAAGCGGTAGAGTATTTCCTGAAAGAGAAAGTCGCTGACGTCGCCGAGCTGCACGCGGTATCAGAGTTTATTCACTTCGCCTGTACGTCTGAAGACATCAATAACCTCTCCCACGCGCTGATGCTGAAAACCGCCCGCGACGAAGTGGTTCTGCCTTACTGGCGCAAACTGATTGACGCGGTAAAAGATCTGGCGACCCAGTACCGCGATGTGCCGCTGCTCTCCCGTACCCACGGCCAGCCGGCAACGCCGTCCACCATGGGTAAAGAGATGGCGAACGTCGCCTACCGTATGGAGCGGCAGTATCGTCAGCTGAACCAGGTGGAAATCCTCGGTAAAATCAACGGCGCGGTGGGTAACTACAACGCCCACATCGCCGCCTACCCGGAAGTCGACTGGCATCAGTTCAGCGAAGAGTTCGTTACCTCGCTGGGTATTCAGTGGAACCCGTACACCACGCAGATCGAGCCGCATGACTATATCGCTGAGCTGTTTGACTGCATCGCGCGCTTCAACACCATTCTGATCGACTTCGATCGCGACGTGTGGGGCTATATCGCGCTCAACCACTTCAAACAGAAGACCATCGCCGGGGAAATCGGCTCCTCCACCATGCCGCACAAGGTGAACCCAATTGACTTCGAAAACTCCGAAGGCAATCTCGGCCTGGCCAATGCGGTCATGCAGCACCTGGCCAGCAAACTGCCGGTTTCCCGCTGGCAGCGCGACCTGACCGACTCCACCGTTCTGCGTAACCTCGGCGTGGGCATCGGCTATGCGCTGATCGCCTATCAGTCCACCCTCAAAGGGATCAGCAAGCTGGAGCTGAACCAGGATCGCCTGCTGGACGAACTGGATCACAACTGGGAAGTACTGGCTGAGCCGATCCAGACCGTGATGCGTCGTTACGGTATCGAAAAACCGTACGAGAAGCTGAAAGAGCTGACCCGCGGCAAACGCGTGGACGCGGAAGGGATGAAGCAGTTTATTGACAGCCTCGCCCTGCCGGAAGAGGAAAAAGTGCGTCTCAAAGCGATGACCCCGGCCAACTATATCGGTCGGGCAACCACCATGGTTGACGAGCTGAAGTAATCGCCCTGCCCCTCTTTCCGCCGGAAAGAGGGGCGTTTTATCGCCGGAAAGGGATCAGATCCAAACGTCGTTCACCGCCGTCCGCTCGCCGCCCTCGTGGCCGGTATTCAACACCCCGCGCGGCTCAATCAGCATCAGCTTCGCTTCCGTCTCCGCCGAGGTCTTATGTTCCACCCCGCGCGGCACGACGATCATCTCCCCGGCCTTCACCAGCACATGCCCGTCGCGGAAGTCCACGCGCAATACCCCCTCCACCACCATCAATGTCTCATCGGTTTCCGGGTGGCTGTGCCAGATAAAGTCGCCGGCGATGCGCACGACCTTGAACTGATAGTCGTTCATTTCAGCCACCACTTTGGGCTGCCATTGTTCGCTGAACAGGGAAAATTTATGAGCAAGATTAACGAGTTGATACATGGGCTGTCTCCTTGTGATAAAGGCAGTCAGCATAGTTCGCCTCGCCGCGGTCACGCTTGAACGATTGTGCAACCTGAACCGCGCTAGCCGCGGATCGCCCGCAGCCAGCGGCCCGGAGAGAGACCAAAGCGGCTGATAAACTGGCGCGTCATGTGGCTCTGGTCGGCAAAGCCCGCATCGGCGGCAATATCCACCAGACGCTCCCCGGCGCGCATCCGCTGGCGGCAAAAATCGAGCCGGCGCATCATGACGTAGCGCCACGGGCTGGTGCCGTACAGCGTTCTGAAATCCCGGCTCAGGCTCCAGCGGTCCCGGCCGCTGACCTGCGACAGGGTGTCGAGGGTCATATCCTGCATAAAACAGGCATGGATATACTCCCGGGCCCTCTCCGCCGCCTGATAATCAAACGCCTGGCGACGGGAACGTTGGCCGCCGACAACGGCCAGGGTCTGCGCCAGGTCGTACAGGGCGTCCTCTTCCTCCAGCGGCTCAAAGGTATCCGTGACCGCTTTCAACAGCGGCTGCGCGGCGCGACGTAGCCGTGGATCCGCCGACAAGCCGTCGGGGATAAACGGCAGTGGCCTACCGCCGAGTATCTTCTGGATGAGCGCCGGTTCGATATAAACCATACGGTAGTGAAACCCCGCCTCGGTGCCCGCCTCGCCATCGTGTATTTCGTCCGGATGAAGCACAATCGTTCCGCCGGGCAGGCTGTGCTGGCGTCCGCCGCGATAGTGAAAGCTCTGCACGCCGGCGATCGTCTGGCCGATGGCGTAGGTGTCATGCCGGTGCGGTTCGTAGCCGTGGCCGCCGAAGAAGGCTTCGATGCGTTCCGTCCGGCTGGGCGATTGCGCCAGCCTGACCCAGTCCGCGCTCTGCTGCTGAAACATAATGGATAACCTGCGGCGTTCTTGAGGGGTGATTCCAGCACTATTACACAAAAAATTAACATCACCAACCCGCTCGCCGTTCGCATCCTGCCGCTGGGCGTTTATTGAAATTACGCATAGAATGAAGGAGTTCCATGCAGTATGCGCAAAGGGCGCCGCCGAATGCTGGCCAGCCCGGGGGCATCAGGGGCCCTTTTTATAAAAAGCTTTATTTAACAGCCGTTTATATTTTGCGTATATAATGAGCGTCAGACTACTATCGAAAATGCTAGGGAGAACAGCCATGCGCGTACTCGTGGTTGAGGATAATGCCCTGCTGCGTCACCACCTCAAAGTTCAGCTGCAGGAGCTGGGCCATCAGGTCGATGCGGCGGAAGATGCCAGGGAAGCGGACTACTATCTGGGCGAACATCTCCCGGATATCGCCATCGTCGATCTCGGCCTGCCGGATGAAGACGGTTTATCACTGATCCGCCGCTGGCGCAGCCACGACGTGTCGCTGCCGGTGCTGGTGCTGACCGCCCGCGAAGGATGGCAGGATAAAGTGGAAGTGCTGAGCGCCGGGGCGGATGATTACGTCACCAAGCCTTTCCATATTGAAGAGGTTGCCGCCCGCATGCAGGCGCTGCTGCGCCGTAACAGCGGCCTGGCCTCGCAGGTGATCTCCCTGCCGCCGTTCCAGGTCGACCTCTCCCGGCGCGAGCTGTCGGTGAATGACCAGCCGATCAAGCTGACCGCCTTTGAATACACCATTATGGAAACCCTGATCCGTAACCGCGGCAAAGTGGTCAGCAAAGATTCGCTGATGCTCCAGCTTTACCCGGATGCCGAACTGCGAGAAAGCCACACCATCGACGTGCTGATGGGTCGGCTGCGCAAGAAAATTCAGGCTGAATACCCACAGGACGTCATCACCACGGTGCGCGGCCAGGGCTATCTGTTCGAATTGCGCTGATGAAGGGACTGTTGCGGCATATCTTCCCGCTGTCATTACGGGTTCGCTTCCTGCTGGCGACCGCCGGGGTGGTGCTGGTGCTCTCCCTGGCCTACGGCATGGTGGCCCTGGTGGGCTATAGCGTTAGCTTCGATAAAACCACCTTTCGCCTGCTGCGCGGCGAGAGCAATCTCTTTTATATGCTGGCGAGATGGGAAAACGGCGCTATTGACGTCGATATCCCGGAAAACCTGAATATGGAAAGCCCGACGGTGACCCTTATCTACGATGAGCAGGGCAAACTGCTGTGGGCGCAGCGTGATGTTCCCTGGCTGGCGAAACGCATTCAACCGGAATGGCTGAAACGCAATGGCTTCCATGAGATTGAAGCCGATGTCGACAGCAGCAGTATGCTGTTGCGCAATAACCATGAGATTCAGGAACAGCTGGACGCTATCCGCGAACAGGGCGACGACTCTGAGATGACCCACTCGGTGGCGATCAACCTCTACCCGGCCACCAGCAAAATGCCTCAGCTCAGCATTGTGGTGGTCGACACCATTCCGGTGGAGCTCAAGCGCAGCTATATGGTGTGGAGCTGGTTTGTCTATGTGCTGGCCGCCAACCTGCTGCTGGTGATCCCCCTGCTGTGGGTCGCCGCCTGGTGGAGCCTGCGGCCCATTGAGTCGCTGGCCAAAGAGGTGCGCGAACTGGAGGAACATCACCGCGAAAAGCTCAATCCCAACACCACTCGCGAGCTGACCCGGCTGGTCAGCAACCTCAACCGCCTGGTTCGCAGCGAGCGCGAACGCTATGACAAATACCGCACTACCCTCACCGATCTCACTCACAGTCTGAAAACGCCGCTGGCGGTGATGCAGAGTACACTGCGCTCGCTGCGCGGCGAGAAGATCAGCGTCGACGAGGCGGAGCCGGTGATGCTGGAGCAGATAAGCCGCATCTCGCAGCAGATTGGTTATTACCTGCATCGCGCCAGCATGCGCAGCGGCGGCACCCTCTTGAGCCGGGAATTACACCCGATCGCCCCCCTGCTTGACAGCCTGACTTCCGCTCTCAACAAGGTCTATCAGCGCAAAGGGGTCAATATCTCGCTCGACATCTCGCCGGAGATCACTTTTGTCGGCGAGCAGAACGATTTTATGGAAGTGATGGGTAACGTTCTTGATAACGCCTGTAAGTATTGCCTGGAGTTCGTGGAAGTTTCCGTGCGCCAGACCACCGACAGCCATCTGCACATCCTGGTGGAAGACGATGGGCCGGGGATCCCGCAGAGCCAGCGCCGGGCCGTTTTCGACCGCGGCCAGCGGGCTGATACCCTGCGTCCCGGCCAGGGGGTAGGGCTCTCCGTTGCGCGTGAAATTGTCGAACAATATGATGGAGAGATCATCGCCGGGGAAAGCCTGCTCGGCGGCGCCTGCATGGAGGTGGTGTTTGGCCGCCAGCAGATGGAAGATAAACAGAGTTAATCGTTGAGATTTTTCACGGCGCCTGCATCGCCAGGGCGCCGCATCCGTTATAATCCCTGTCAGACACCTGCAGTGGAATATCAATATGGATTATCAATTAACGCTTAACTGGCCCGACTTTATCGAACGCTACTGGCAAAAACGGCCGGTGGTATTGAAGCGCGGCTTCGCCAATTTTATCGACCCCCTAAGCCCGGACGAACTGGCAGGACTGGCCATGGAGAGCGAGGTCGATAGCCGCCTTGTCAGCCATCAGGATGGAAAATGGCAGGTCAGTCACGGTCCTTTCGAAAGCTACGATCACCTGAGCGAAAACAACTGGTCCCTGCTGGTGCAGGCGGTTAACCACTGGCATGAACCGTCCGCAGCGCTGATGCATCCGTTCCGTGCTCTGCCGGACTGGCGTATCGACGACCTGATGATCTCCTTCTCGGTGCCGGGAGGCGGCGTCGGCCCGCATCTGGATCAGTATGATGTGTTTATCATTCAGGGCACCGGCCGTCGGCGCTGGCGCGTTGGGGAAAAGGTGCCGATGAAACAGCACTGCCCGCATCCGGACCTGCTGCAGGTTGACCCCTTCGAGGCGATCATCGATGAAGAGATGGAGCCTGGCGATATTCTCTATATTCCGCCGGGATTCCCGCATGAGGGTTATTCGCTGGAAAACTCGCTTAACTATTCGGTCGGCTATCGCGCGCCGAATGCCCGCGAGCTGTTTAGCGGCTTTGCCGACTATGTCCTCCAGCGCGAACTGGGCAGCCAGCGCTACGCCGATCCGGACGTGCCGTCCCGCGACCATCCGGCGGATATTTTACCGACCGAACTCGACCGCCTGCGCGAGATGATGCTGGGTCTGATTAACCAACCGGAGCACTTTAAGCAGTGGTTCGGCGAGTTTATCACCCAGTCGCGTCATGAGCTCGACGTCGCGCCGCCGGAGCCGCCCTATCAGCCAGATGAGATTTACGATGCCCTGCAGCAGGGCGATACCCTGGAACGCCTGGGCGGCCTGCGGGTGCTGCGCATTGACGGCGAGGTATTCGTTAACGGCGAGAAGATCAACTCCCCGCACCGTCCGGCGCTGGACGCCTTAGCCACCCATCTGACGCTGCGCGCCGACCATTTTGGCGATGCGCTGGAAGATCCTTCTTTCCTCGCCATGCTGGCAGCGCTGGTCAACAGCGGCTATTGGTTCTTTGGCGACTGAGCCATCATCCTGCCCGGCGGCGCTGCGCTTGCCGGGCCTACGGGTTCCGCGCTCACCGGCTGGACCGTAGGCCGGATAAGACGAAGCCGCCATCCGGCATAAAGACAGGCTCCCGCTCTGATGTTGAACGCCCGGCGGCGCTACGCTTGCCGGGCCTAGGGGTTCCGCGGTCACCGGCTGGATCGTAGGCCGGATAAGGCGAAGCCGCCATCCGGCATAAAGACAGGCACCCGCTCTGCTGTTCACCGCCCGGCGGCGCTGCGCTTGCCGGGCCTACGGGTTCTGTGGTCAGCGGCTGGACCGTAGGCCGGATAAGGCGAAGCCGCCATCCGGCATAAAGACAGGCACCCGCTCTGCTGTTCACCGCCCGGCGGCGCTGCGCTTGCCGGGCCTACGGGTCCCGCGGTCACCGGCTGGACCGTAGGCCGGATAAGGCGAAGCCGCCATCCGGCATAAAGACAGGCACCCGCTCTGATGTTGAACGCCCGGCGGCGCTGCGCTTGCCGGGCCTACGGGTCCCGCGCTCACCGGCTGAACCGTAGGCCGGATAAGGCGAAGCCGCCATCCGGCACTTTGTGGTTTCGATGGCGGCAATGTCTTACCCGAGTATTATCTCCTCTCGCCTGCATCAAATTCGCTTACCTCACCCGCCCAATCCGACGGATACCATCCCCGGCGCACATCGCGATGAAAGGTCGAATACGGCCAATCCTGCACCCGACGGACATGACCGTGCTTAACGGGATTGATATAAACGTAATCCATATGCCGTCGGTAATCTTCTTCATTACGGATGGCATGTTCCCAGAATCGCGGCTGCCAGATATGGCGCTGCGCCAGCGCTCGGGTAAACATTTTTTTAATGTCCCGCCAGCGACCGGAATAATCGGTATCCCCCTCAGGTAGGGTCCAGATGCAGTGCATATGCTCTGGTAAAACCACCCAGGCGTTAATCAGAAAAGGTTTTTTGCTTTTAACAGACGCTGTAGCGGCACGCAGATGAACAATATGCCGCGTCAGGAGATCGCTGCGCCGATTTTGCAGGTTAACGGTGAAGAACCAGCAGCCGCCAGGGATATAACTGCGACGATAATCAGACATGTGAGGTTCCCTCCTCAGTATTAGCCTTATCGCTTTTGCCCGGCGGCGCTGCGCTTGCCGGGCCTACGGGTTCTGTGGTCACCGGCTGAACCGTTGGCCGGATAAGGCGAAGCCGCCATCCGGCATAAAGACAGGACCCGCTCTAATGTTGAACGCCCGGCGGCGCTGCGCTTGCCGGCCCTACGGGTTCTGCGGTCACCGGCTGGACCGTAGGCCGGATAAGGCGAAGCCGCCATCCGGCATAAAGACAGGACCCGCTCTAATGTTGAACGCCCGGCGGCGCTGCGCTTGCCGGGCCTACGGGTTCCGCGGTCACCGGCTGAACCGTAGGCCGGATAAGGCGAAGCCGCCATCCGGCATCTTGTCCGACACGCGGCCTTACCGGGCCGCCTGAGAAGATTAATGCCCTTTGCGTGCCGCCGTCAGCTCGGCGATACGCACGATCACCTGCACCGCTTTCTCCATTCCTTCCAGGGTGACAAACTCATGTTTGCCGTGATAGTTGTAGCCACCGGTAAACAGGTTTGGGCATGGCAGTCCCATAAATGACAGCTGCGCGCCGTCGGTGCCGCCGCGGATCGGCTTCATCTGCGGTTCAATATCGCAGTCCACCATCGCCTGGCGGGCAATATCGACCACGTGCGGATGGGCGATCACCTGCTCATGCATGTTGTAATAACTGTCCTCGATCACCAGCTCAATATAACAGTCCGGGTGCAGTCCCTTGCCGACCTTTTTGGCGATCTCCATCATCTTGCGCTTGCGCGCCTCGAAGTGCTTACGGTCAAAATCGCGGATGATGTAATGCATCTCGGCCCGATCGACGCTGCCTTTCATGCTGGTGAGGTGATAAAAACCTTCATAGCCTTCAGTGGTCTCCGGCGCTTCATCGGCCGGTACTTCGGCATGAATGCGCGCGGCCAGCGACAGCGCGTTGACCATCACCCCTTTCGCGGTGCCGGGGTGCACGTTATTACCGACAATTTTTATCGTCACCGAGGCGGCGTTGAAGTTTTCAAACTCCAGTTCGCCGACCCCGCCGCCGTCGACGGTATAGGCCCAGCGGGCGTCAAAGGCTTCGACGTCGAAATGCTTCGCCCCTTTACCCACCTCTTCATCAGGGGTGAAGGCCACGCGGATATCGCCATGAGGAATATTTTTCGCCTGCAGGGTCGCCAGCGCGGTCATAATTTCGGCAATGCCGGCTTTGTCGTCCGCCCCGAGCAGCGTTTTCCCGTCGGTGGTGATCAGCGTCTGTCCCAAAAGCTGATGCAGAACCGGGAACATCACCGGGGAGAGCACCTCATCGCCGATACCCAGCGCGATATCGCCGCCGCGATAGTTTTCAACAATCTGCGGATTAACGTTTTTACCACTGAAATCCGGGGAGGTGTCGACGTGGGAGATAAAACCGATGGCCGGGATATCGCCCTCAACGTTAGCGGGCAAAGTTCCCATTACCGTCCCTTTTTCACTCAGCGTTACCTTGACCAGTCCCATTTCTTCCAGCTGCGCCTGCAACAGGCGTAACAGCTTCCACTGCCCTTCCGTGCTGGGGACCTGACGAACGCCAGGCTTTGACTGCGTGTCCAAAGAAACGTACTGCAAAAAACGCTCAAGCAATTTATCCATGTAGCCACCCTCTTCTTTTGTGACAACATTATTCATAAGCCAGAAAAGACAAATATTGCGTCAGGTCATTTTTAGCCCGTAAAGCGAAATTTAATAACGGAACCGACGTTATGGTGTAAAGGTAGACTATGCGGGCGTATCAAGGATTGGCGATTACCCTCGTTTGCCGTAGAATGCTGGCCCTTATTAAAAACGTGCAACCCCAAAGGTGGTTAATCACAAACCCCGCAGCGGCCGGAAATTTGCCGTTGCGTCTACATGGGACAGAGTCAAAAATTGAATATACAACCGCGTTCGCGTTCGCCGCTGGTGCATCTGGCGGGAATTCGCAAGAGCTTTGATGGTAAAACGGTCATCGACAACCTTAACCTGACCATCAACAATGGTGAGTTTCTCACTCTGCTTGGCCCCTCTGGCTGCGGTAAAACCACCGTTCTGCGCCTTATTGCCGGCCTGGAAAACGTCGACAGCGGACGGATCCATCTCGAAGATCACGATATCACTCATGTTCCGGCGGAAAACCGCCACGTCAATACCGTATTCCAAAGCTACGCCCTGTTTCCGCATATGACGGTGTTCGAGAACGTCGCCTTTGGCCTGCGGATGCAGAAAACCCCGGCGGCGGAAATCACCCCACGGGTGATGGATGCCTTAAAAATGGTGCAGCTGGAGGCGTTTGCCCAGCGCAAACCGCACCAGCTCTCCGGCGGCCAGCAGCAGCGCGTGGCCATCGCCCGCGCGGTGGTCAACAAACCGCGTCTGCTGCTGCTCGATGAGTCTCTTTCGGCACTGGATTACAAGCTGCGCAAGCAGATGCAGAACGAATTGAAAGCGCTGCAGCGTAAGCTCGGGATCACCTTCGTCTTCGTCACCCACGATCAGGAAGAGGCTCTGACCATGTCCGATCGCATCGTGGTGATGCGTGATGGCAAAATCGAACAGGACGGCACCCCGCGAGAGATCTACGAAGAGCCGAAGAACCTGTTTGTCGCCAGCTTTATCGGCGAGATCAATATCTTTGACGCCACGGTAATTGAACGTCTCGACGAACAGCGCGTGCGTGCCAGCGTTGAAGGACGAGAATGCAACATCACCGTCAATTTTGCCGTGGAGGCCGGCCAGCGTCTGCATGTCCTGCTGCGCCCGGAAGATCTGCGCGTCGACGAGATCCACCATAACAGCGACGCCGATGGCCTGATCGGCTATGTCCGCGAGCGCAACTATAAAGGCATGACTCTGGAGTCGGTGGTGGAACTGGAGAACGGCAAAATGGTGATGGTCAGCGAGTTCTTTAACGAAGACGACCCGGATTTCGACCACTCTCTTGACCAGAAAATGTCTATCAATTGGGTGGAAAGCTGGGAGGTGGTGCTGGCCGATGAAGAACACCAGTAAATTCCAGAATGTGGTGATCGCCACTATCGTCGGTTGGCTGGTGCTGTTTGTCTTCCTGCCCAACCTGATGATAATCGCCACCAGCTTTTTGACCCGCGACGATGCCAACTTCGTCAAACTGGTCTTCACGCTGGATAACTATTCGCGGCTACTGGATCCGCTCTATTATGACGTTCTGCTGCATTCGCTAAACATGGCGCTGCTGGCGACCCTCGCCTGTCTGGCGCTGGGCTATCCGTTTGCGTGGTTCCTCGCCCGGCTGCCGCAGAAGGTACGGCCCCTGCTGCTGTTCCTGCTGATCGTCCCTTTTTGGACCAACTCGTTGATCCGCATCTACGGGCTGAAGATTTTCCTCAGCACTAAAGGTTACCTGAACGAGTTTCTGCTGTGGCTGGGGGTGATCGACACCCCGATACGCATTATGTTCACCCCCTCGGCGGTGATCATCGGCCTGGTGTACATCCTGCTGCCGTTTATGGTGATGCCGCTCTACTCCAGCATTGAGAAACTGGATCGCCCGCTGCTGGAAGCGGCGAAAGATCTCGGCGCCAGCAAGCTGCAGACCTTTATCCGCATTATCATCCCGCTGACCATGCCGGGGATCATCGCCGGCTGTCTGCTGGTGATGCTGCCGGCGATGGGGTTGTTCTACGTTTCCGACCTGATGGGCGGCGCCAAGAACCTGCTGATCGGCAACGTGATCAAAAGCCAGTTCCTCAATATCCGCGACTGGCCGTTCGGCGCGGCAACCAGCATTACCTTAACCCTGGTGATGGGCCTGATGCTGTTGATTTACTGGCGCGCGGCGCGCCTGCTGAATAAAAAGGTGGAGCTGGAATGATCGGTCGACTGCTGCGCGGCGGCTTTATGACCGCCATCTACGCGTATCTCTACATCCCTATTATTATTCTGATCGTTAACTCGTTTAACCGGTCGCGCTTCGGCATCAACTGGCAGGGGTTCACCACCGACTGGTATAGCCTGCTGATGAACAACGATAGCCTGCTGCAGGCCGCCCAGCACTCGCTGACCATGGCGGTGCTGTCGGCGACCTTCGCCACCCTTATCGGCTCGCTGACCGCCGTGGCGCTGTACCGTTACCGCTTTCGCGGCAAACCGTTTGTCAGCGGCATGCTGTTTGTGGTGATGATGTCGCCAGATATTGTGATGGCCATCTCTCTGCTGGTGCTGTTTATGCTGATCGGCGTCCAGCTTGGTTTCTGGTCGCTGCTGTTTTCGCATATCACCTTCTGCCTGCCGTTTGTGGTGGTCACCGTTTACTCCCGCCTGAAAGGCTTTGACGTGCGGATGCTGGAGGCGGCGAAAGATCTGGGCGCCAGCGAGATGACCATCCTGCGCAAAATTATCCTGCCGCTGGCCCTGCCGGCGGTAGCCGCTGGGTGGTTGCTGAGCTTCACCCTGTCGATGGATGACGTGGTAGTCTCCTCGTTCGTGACCGGTCCGGGGTATGAAATCCTGCCACTGAAGATCTATTCGATGGTCAAGGTTGGCGTTTCGCCAGAGGTGAACGCCCTGGCCACGATTTTGTTGGTTCTGTCGCTGGTGATGGTCATCGCCAGTCAGTTAATTGCACGTGATAAAACTCAGGGGACGTTAAAATGAAAAAATGGTCACGCCACCTGCTCGCGGCGAGCGCTCTGGCAATCGGCATGGGCGCTGCGCACGCGGACGATAGCAAAACGCTCTATTTCTATAACTGGACCGAGTATGTGCCGCCGGGCCTGCTGGAGCAGTTCACCAAAGAGACCGGCATCAAGGTTATCTATTCGACCTACGAGTCGAACGAAACCATGTACGCCAAGCTCAAAACCTATAAAGACGGCGCGTACGACCTGGTCGTCCCGTCGACCTACTTTGTCGACAAGATGCGCAAAGAAGGCATGCTGCAGAAGATCGATAAGAGCAAGCTGACTAACTTCAGCAACCTCGATCCGCAGATGCTGAATAAACCGTTCGATCCGAATAACGACTACTCCATCCCCTATATCTGGGGGGCGACGGCCATCGGCGTCAACAGCGAGGCGATTGACCCGAAAACTATCACCAGCTGGGCCGACCTGTGGAAGCCGGAATACAAAAGCAGCCTGCTGCTGACCGACGACGCGCGCGAAGTGTTCCAGATGGCGCTGCGTAAGCTGGGCTATTCCGGCAACACCACCGACCCGAAAGAGATTGAAGCCGCCTATAACGAGCTGAAAAAGCTGATGCCCAACGTCGCAGCGTTTAACTCTGATAACCCGGCGAACCCGTATATGGAAGGCGAAGTGAACCTCGGGATGGTATGGAACGGCTCGGCTTACGTCGCCCGCCAGGCCGGTACCCCGCTGGAAGTGATCTGGCCGAAAGAAGGCGGCATCTTCTGGATGGACAGCCTGTCGATCCCGGCGAACGCCAAAAACGTCGACGGCGCGCTGAAGCTGATTAACTTCCTGCTGCGCCCGGATGTCGCCAAACAGGTCGCTGAAACCATCGGTTATCCGACGCCGAACCTTGCGGCGCGCAAGATGCTCAGCCCGGCAGTGGCCAACGATAAATCGCTCTATCCGGACGCCGCAACCATTGAGAAAGGCGAATGGCAGAATGACGTCGGCAGCGCCAGCGCCATTTATGAAGAGTATTACCAGAAGCTGAAAGCGGGCCGTTAATCCCGCAGGGCGGAACCGCGGTTCCGCCTTTTTTTTGCTCTCACCTTAGCCCCGCAGCGCGCGCCAGAGGAGCGCCGGCAATTTGCGCCAGCGCGGCCGATGGTAAAAATCCACCAGCCGCTGCGCCACCGCTTCCTGCCCCCGGTGGGTGATGAACCAGGGCGGCAGGGGCATCAGCGTCAGTTCGCCATGCCAAAGACTACGCGGAAACGGCCGAAACGGCGCCTCAATCACCGTGCGCTCGGTTTTCTCCAGCATAAAGCTGTTATGCACCTTGCCCCGCCCGCTCTGAATATCGTCGAGCGTGTGGCCGGGAAACGCCCCCCACGGGCAAGGGGCTAACAGGAAGGCCACCCCACTCCAGCAGTTGATCGCCACCGTGCCGTAGCGCAGCTCGGCGATCAGCGCATTAAAACGCTTACGTCCAATCGCTTTGCGGGTGCGCGGGTGGATCACAATATTGGCCCCCAGCGTGCCCTGCAGCCGCTGATTCGCATAGCCGATCGCCTGGCGCAGAAAGCTTTCCGCACTATCGGCCTCAAGACGGGTGACCGACAGCCCCGGGCCAAAGACCTCCTGCTGGCAGAACCCGGGATCATCGTCGGTATTCGCCACAATCAACGGTAGCGCGTCACCGCGGGCTATCTCCAGCGGCTGACGGGCGCGCAGGCGAAAGTCGGTCAGCCGGTTTTCAGCGCCGGGGTAGTAGTCCGGGCGGGTATTCGCGGCGATCAGTCGGTACAGCTGATTCAGCAAGGCCGTCGCAGGCTCCCAGCCTTGCTGCAGGATCAGCACCTGGCTGGCCACGCAGTTAAACCCGCCGTTGTTCATCTTCTGCGTCGCCAGCTGCTGCGCCTGAAAAGCGATGTCCGCCTCGCTCCACGGCCCGGGTACGATAATGGTGGGGCTGACGCCGCCCAGCTCCGAGGTCACCCGACGCGGGTTCAGCGGCGTCCCGGCGGCCCGACGCTGGCGAGCCGTCTCACCCTCGCCCCAGACGATGACGTCATGGGTCTCGCGGGAGCCAGTGATATGGATCTCATCGACAGCGGGATGGGTAGTCAGCCACGCTCCCGCCCGGGCGTCGCCGGTGACGATGCGGAGCGCATCCATGGCAATCAGCGGCGCCAGGGCCTGGGCCAGCAGATCGTGCAGATAATCATTCACCGGATTGAGCTTCAGCAGGCAGACCTGATTCTCAATAAACAGCTTGTGTAGCACATCCAGTGGCGCAATCGAGGCCACATTGCCGGCGCCAAGCACCAGCGCCAGCTTGCCCTGCCGCGCGGCAGGCGGGATGTCGTATGCCCGCGCCGCATAGCGGTCGAGATGGGCCCGGGTGACGCCTGGCTGCATCCATATCTCAGCGCGAACACCAGACAGAAGCAGCCGATCCCAGAGCGTGCCGGGCACCACCCGCAGCACCAGGCGGCCGTCCGCCAGCGTCCGCAGTGGGATCCGCCGCAGAAAGGTCTTCTCCCCCAGTTGCTCCAGGGTGGCGATAAGCCCGTTGCAGCCGACCATTAGCGCGCAGGGGCCCGCCAGCCACTCCTCCCCCGCCAGCGGATCGCCCGCCGGCAGCCCTTTGGCCGCCGCCGCGGCGGCCACCCACGCCGGGGCAATGCCGGCCAGGGCATCCTTGATCTGGCGCAGGAGCGCCAGACGACGGTTCACTGAGGTTTCCGCCCAGCGCTGGCGCGCCGCCGACAAGGCGTGCAGGGCCGCATCATACTGAGAGCAGGTCGTCAGACCGGGTCGCGCATGGCTCATTTTCCCTCACTCATTAAAATCTCTCCGTAGGCCTGGCGCAGCTGATTTTTGAGCACCTTACCCGTGGCGCTGACCGGCAGCGCATCGACAAATATCACCCGGTCCGGGATCTGCCATTTAGGCACCCGCTTCTCAAACCAGCTCAGCAGATCGGTCTCCTCCACTTCGCCCCCTTCCGCACGGACGCACAGCAGCACCGGCCGCTCGTCCCAGCGCGGATGGCGGGCGGCGATGGCCGCCGCGCTGCGCACCCCCGGATGCGCGATGGCGATATTCTCCAGCTCAACGGTGGAGATCCACTCGCCACCGGACTTGATAATATCCTTTGCCCGATCGCTGATCACCAGATAACCATTGGCGTCGAGCGTACCGATATCACCGGTATCAAACCAGCCTGCCGCGGTCAGGGCGCTCGCGTCCTGACCATAGTATTGCTCTACCACCCAGTGCCCTCTGACCTGCAGATACCCCTGACTTTGACCATCCCGGGGCAACGGTTCGCCATCCACGTCCACCACCTGCAGTTCGATGCCGAAAATGGGCCGCCCCTGACCGGCGCGCTGCTTTTGCTGCTCCTGTGCCGGGAGCGCGTCATGTTTGCTCAACGGTGTGTTGATGGTGCCGATGGGCGATGTTTCGGTCATTCCCCAGGCGTGGGTCAGCGCAATGCCGTAATCACGCTGAAATGCCTCGGCCATCGACGGCGGCAGCGCGGAGCCGCCGACCAGCGCACGTTTAAATTCAGGCAGCCGGACCTCTGTCCGGCGCATCGCCGCCAGCAAGCCGGCCCAGATCACCGGCACGCCAAACCCCACCGTCACCTTCTCGGCGGCCAGCAGCTGCAGCAGGCTGTCGCCATCGAGGTGCGGCCCCGGCAGCACCAGCCGCGCGCCGACCATGGCGGCGATAAACGGCGTCCCCCACGCGTTGACATGGAACATCGGCACCACCGGCAACAGGCTGTCCTTCGCCGATATGCCGGCTGCGTCCGGCTGGTTGCCGCTCAGGGCGTGCAGGACCAGCGAACGATGGGTGTTCAATACCCCTTTCGGCCGGCCGGTGGTTCCCGAGGTGTAACAGAGCGAAGCCGGAGTCAGTTCATTGAGCTGCGGCCAGCGATAGTCTGCCATCCCCTGCTGCAACAGATCGTCATAAAACAGCAATGAGGGCAGCTGGCTGAGCGCCGCTTCGCTGCGGGACTCCATCAGCACGACGTGTTTCACCGTCGGCAGCTGCGGCAGCAGCTGCGCTACCAGCGGCAAAAAGGTCTGGTCAAAAAACAGCACTTCATCGGCAGCGTCGTTGAGGATATACCGCAGATGGTCAACCGACAGCCGCGGATTGACGGTGTGCGTCACCCAGCCGCCGGAGGCGACGGCAAAATAGATCTCCAGATGGCGGCGGTTGTTCCATGCCAGCGTGGCGCAGCGGGCGCCCGGCGGCAGCCCCAGCGACGCCAGCGCCGATGCCAGCCGCTGAGCACGGCTGGCCACCTCCCCCCAGCAGCTGCGCTCCTTCTCACCGCCAGTACTCACCGAGACAATCTCGGTCTCGCTGTGATACTGCGCCGCATGGCCGAGCAGCGCGGCAGTGGTGAGATCCTGATAAATCATCGGTGACGGCATGGCGGGGTCTCCTTTACAGACGTCCGGCGGAATCGAGGGGCGCGGCGCGATCGTGCGGGCGCCTATTGAATCTGGTCTACATTTGCCGGTCTGCACAAAAAAACGTACAGAAATCAGCGGTCACGCACAAAATAGAGTGGGAAATGGTTCAGAAAGGAAAAGACAAACTCATGATCGGAAGAGCATTACTCAGAGAGCGTATCGCCCGACTTCGGGCCGGGCGATAGCGGTGGGGATTTACAGCAGTGCTTTCGCTTTAGCAACCACGTTATCGACGGTGAAGCCGTACTCCTCGAACAGCTGCTCAGCCG